>JAJKIB010000134.1 GCA_021154745.1 Mycobacterium sp. | reverse complement strand
GTCAACGACAACCGCGTTCCAGAGGCCGTGGCACTGGCGTCCGAGCTCGAGGACATGGTCAGCCGGATCGATGGCATTGCAGAACCCAGAAGCATCATCCTCAATGCTCTGGCCTTTGTACGATTCGCCAACTGCGAATTTGATGCCGCGCTAGCCGCTATCGAAGCGATACACGCGCTACCTGGCGGTGTACCCGCCGTCGAACTCATCTCGGCCAATGCACTACTCGGCGCCATCGAGACGTGCGCAGGCCGCTGCGCGCAAGGCAGGCGGCACCTCCGAGAGGAAATCGAACACGCGCGCGCGCTCCCATCCGTTCGCTATGCGTTGATTCTGATGTACTTGGCTGTCGCCACGGCACTGGGTTTGGAACAACCCGATGAAATGGTCGACGATGTACGCGAGGCGCTGCGGCGCGCCGAATCGTTTGGCGACATCGCCGGCATCATCACCGCACAATGGGCCTGCGGCACGGTGTTGCTGCGTGTGGACAATGTGGCGCACGAAGACGCGATCGACCTACTCCGCAGCGCCCACGCGAACATGCGGAAGCACAATCAACTGACGTTCGCGCTGCCGGCCATCGCTGCCGACCTGGCGAACGACGCTGCCCGCCACGGACGGATCGACGACGCTGTCGATGAACTTCGTGCCACGTTTGCTTCACACTTGGCTGGAGGTTCCCGTGTGCTCGTCGGTTGCGCCGGGGAGGCGTTGGTCGGCCTTCTCATCGAACGCGGTTCCACAGACGACCTCAGCGAGGCGCGCAGAATCCTCGATCAGTGGCTGGCGCAGCGGCCGGGTATTGCCGCGCTTGACTTGTGGTGGTTGAAGTCGCGCGTGTTGTTAGCCGACGCTCAACACAACTCACGCGAGTACGACGAGCTCGCCAGACGGTATCTCGAACTGTGCGAGAAGCTTGACGCCCGGGGCCGGCTCGCCCAAGCGCATCGGATGGTCGGATGACGATGGCGACGGTCCTTGCATACACCTCACCGGCATTGGGCCATGTGCTCCCGATCAGCGCGCTCCTGTCGGAGCTGGACAGCCGTGGCCATCAGATCCATTTGCGCACCCTCTCCTCTGGTGTCGAGATCGGACAGCGGCTCGGCTTCACTGCCGACGCGATCGATCCACGCATCGAGGAAATCGAGATGGATGACTGGACGGCAACCAATCCTCTTGGCGCACTGAAGCTATCGGTCGCAGCATTCGGACGGCGCGCGAGCTACGAAGTCTCCGATCTCGCGGATGCGATCGCACAGTTTCATCCGGACGCATTGCTCATTGACGTGAACTGCTGGGGAGCGCAGTCGGCGGCCGACGCCGGCGCCATTCCATGGGCGAGCTTTTCGCCGTACACGCCGCCGCTGCGGTCGCCCGGTGTGCCGCCGTTTGGACTGGGTCTCAAACCGCTGTCGGGGCTGTTGGGCCGGTTGCGGGATGCGGCCGTGCGCGCGGTGGTGATCGGCGCTCTCGAGCGGGTAATGCTGCCATCGATCAACAAGATTCGCGGCGATGTCTCTGTTCGGCCGGTCGCATCGATGGACGAATTTCTGCGGAGGGCGCCGCTGATGCTGCTTGCGAGTGGCAAGCCGTTCCAATACCCGCATACCGATTGGGGCGACGCGGTGCAAATGATCGGGCCTTGCGTGGTTGATCCCGAACCGGACTCGATCCCCGATTGGTTGGCCGCGATCGACGAGCCAATTGTGCTCGTCACAACCTCGTCGGAGAAACAGGCTGACGCCAACCTCGTGCACACTGCGATGGCCGCATTGGCCGATGAGCCGGTGCACGTTGTGGCGACCGTGCCAACCGGGCAAGACGGAGTCAGAGCGGCATCCAACGCAACAGTGTGCCGGTTCGTCCCACATGAAGTGGTGCTCGAACGTGCGATGTGTGCTGTGACGCACGGCGGGATGGGCGCGACGCAAAAGGCCTTGGCCCATGGCGTACCGGTGTGCGTGGTGCCATATGGGCGCGACCAACTCGAGGTCGCACGGCGCGTCGAAGTAGCCCGCTGCGGCACTCGTCTACCAGCCAAGAAACTGTCACCATCTCAGCTGCGCACAAAAGTGCGAGAAGCGATGACGATGACTGACGGTGCTAAACGGGTGGCGGACGGGTTCGAAGCAACCGGCGGGACGGCCCGCGGCGCCGACCTCTTCGAGGAGCGCGTGCTCGGCCGCCGCAGCGGCTGAACATTGCGCCCGTTACTCCTCTTCGTAGACCTTGGGGTCCAGCGTGCCGATGTAGGGCAGGTCGCGGTAGCGCTCGGCGTAGTCAAGGCCGTAGCCGACGACGAACTCGTTGGGTATGTCGAACCCCACGTAGGAAATGTCGACATCGGCGCGCACGGCGTCGGGTTTACGCAGCAGCGCGCAAACCCGCAGCGACCGCGGCCGGCGCGTCGCGAGGTTGCGCAGCAGCCACGACAGCGTCAGGCCGGAGTCGACGATGTCCTCGACGATCAGCACGTCGCGGTCGTTGATGTCGCGGTCGAGGTCCTTGAGGATGCGCACCACGCCCGACGACGACGTCGACGAGCCGTAGGAGCTCACCGCCATGAACTCCAGCTGCGTCGGCAGCGGGATCGCGCGGGACAAATCGGTGACGAACATGACCGCGCCCTTGAGCACGGTGATCAGCAGCAGGTCCTGCGGACCGAGCGTGTCGCGGTAGTCCTCACCCACCTGTGCGCCGAGCTCTGCGATGCGCCCTTGAATCTGATCTGACGAGAGCAACACCGACTTGATATCGCCCGGGTACAGCTCGGCAGGTTGCTCGGCCACGTCCACAGCGTGCCATGTGATACCGCGAACGACCAACGCGGCGTCCTCAGACCGGCTCGGTGTGCAGCGTCAGCATCCCGTCACGGCGCCCGGCGATCAGACGCTGGCTCCGCAGCGGCGACCCGACGGCCACGCCGCCCTGCCCCCGCCACGCCGTGACCAGGGTGTCCACGCCGCGGATCTGCTTGTCGGTCAGCCCGCTGGCCCCGCCCGCCAACAGCCAACCACGAATCACCCTGCGCCGGACCGCCTCCGGAAGTCCCGCCAACCGGGCGGTGTCCAGCATGCCGCCGGCACCGAACCCGGCCAACGCCTGCCGGGCCAGTTCGTCGAGCGTGTCGGTGTCTTCGCGCAGTGCGGTCGCGGTGCGCGCCAGCGCCTCGGCGACCCCGCCGCCGAGCACCTCCTCAAGCAGCGGCAGCACCTCAGTGCGCAGCCGCGTTCGGGTGAACCGGCGATCGGCGTTGTGCGGGTCCTGCCACGGCGTGAGTCCCAACTCCGCGCACGCGGCGTGGGTGAGCGCACGACGGATGCCCAGCAGCGGCCGATACCACGGCGGATCGCAGGGCCGCATGCCTGCGATCGACCGCGAGCCCGATCCACGGCCCAACCCGAGCAGCACCGTCTCGGCCTGGTCGTCGAGGGTGTGCGCGAGTAGTACCGGGGCGCCGCCGCGGGCGTCGTCCAATGCGCGGTAGCGGGCGGTGCGGGCCGCCGCCTCCGGCCCGCCGGCTGTACCCACGTCGACGCAAAGCACCTGAGCCTCAACGCATCCCACCGAGAGCGCCTGATCCCGTGCCGTCGCCGCCACCATGCCGGAGTCCGGCTGCAGCCGGTGGTCG
Organism: Mycobacterium sp.; assembly: GCA_021154745.1. Taxonomy (GTDB): domain Bacteria; phylum Actinomycetota; class Actinomycetes; order Mycobacteriales; family Mycobacteriaceae; genus Mycobacterium. The sequence goes on along the minus strand of JAJKIB010000134.1, from coordinate 8,535 downwards.
ACGATCAGCGCGGTGGTCGGCTTGGCCGCGGCCGCGACGGCGGTAAGCGCCAGCGAATCCGGGCCGCCCGACAGCGCGACGCACCAGCGTTCGTCGCCGCCGGCATGATCGCTGGCGAACGCGGCGACGGCGGCCGTCAGCGTCGCTACAGCACCCTGTCGATCCATCGTTGCGGCTCATCGATTTCGGTTGGCAGCGGTAGGTTTTCGGCGCTCGACCAGACGGTGTTGAACCTCGCCATCCCAACCCGCCCGACGACATGGTCGACGAACGCCTTGCCGCGGGTGTACTGGCTGAGCTTGGCGTCGAAACCCAGCAGAGCCCGCGCCAGCCGTTGCAGCGGCGGCTGCTTGCGCTGGCGCCGCTCGTTGAACCGGCGCCGAATGGTTGTCACCGACGGCACCACTGCGGGACCGACCGCATCCATCACGTGGTCGGCGTGACCCTCCAAGAGCGTGCCCAGTACCAGCAGCTGATCGAGCGCACGCCGTTGCGGTTCGGACTGTACCGCCCGCAGCAATCCCAACACTCCGGTCGAATTCGGTTCCGGCGCAACACCGTCGCGCCTATTGCGGAGCAATTCGGCCAGCCGCCCGATAACCTCGGTGACATCCTCGCCCGCGTCCTGGGTCAGCACCGCGAGTGATTGCGACATGTGATCCGCCAACCACGGATTGGCCCGGAACTGCACCCGGTGAGTGACCTCGTGCAGGCACACCCACAGCCGGAAATCGGCTGGCAGCACCCTCAATTGACGCTCGACGGCGATCACGTTCGGGTACACCAGCAGCAGTTCACCGCCGTTCGGCCCGAACGGGTCGTATTGGCCGAGGATGCCCGACGATACGAACGCCAGCACGGCGCCGATCTGGGCCCCGGTGATGCGACCCGTGATGAAATGCGGTTTAGCCCTGTTCTGTATGTCACCGTTGGGGCCGCCGCCTGTCATCACGCGCATGGATTGCGTTGCGGCGCGGATCCACTCGATGCGGTCGACGACGCGGGCCTCGGGGATCTCGCCGCCCTCGATGAGTCCGGTCACCTCGCGCACCGGCAGCTCGGCGCTGCGCGCCGCCTCCGCCAGTTGATCGATGACCTGACCGCGCGTGTAGTCGGTGGCCGCGGGCCCGGGCCGGCCGAGTTTCGCCCCGACGGCCGCCGCAAATTGCCAGTCGACGGCGCGGCCGACGGTGAGCTTGGACTTGGTCGACTGGCTCATGTGCTGCACCCACACGACCGCAGCACCGCCGCCAACGCGTCGATCGCCGTGCGGCCCGTTGGCCCGGCGTTGTTCGAGATGAACGCGAACGTGAGCACCCGTCCGCTCGCATCGGTGACGATGCCGGCCAACGAATTGGTCGCGGTCAACGATCCGGTCTTGGCCCGCAGATATCCCAGGGCGGCGCGGCCGGCGTCGGTGTCGAGGTAGCGGTTGGACAGCGTGCCGCTGCCGCCCGCGATCGGCAGCAGGTCCAGCAGCGGCCTCAGCTTGGGCTGGTCGGTTCCGGCCGCGGCGTTCACCACGCCGTCGAGTGTTTCGGCCGTCAGCCGGTCGTCGACGGACAGCCCACTGGAGTCCAGCAGCCGCGCGCCGCCGGTGTCGATCTTGCCCTTGTCGAGTTGGGTCAGCACCGCCTGCACGGCGCCGTCGAAACTCTGCGGTCGGTTCTGTTCGGCGGCGACCTCACGGCCGATCGACTCGGCCACCACATTGTCCGAGTCGTTCATCATTTGCCGCAGCCGCTCGATCAGCGGCGGCGACTGCACCGAGGCGACCTCCTGGCCGCCCCGCAACCCCGAGGGCAGCACCGTCACCGTGACGGGGTCGATCTTCAGTGCGACGGCCAGCGCGCGGCCGGCGTCCAGGGCGGGCGTGATGGACCGCCCCGACTCGACGCTCACCGGCTGGGTGCGGCCGCCGTCGAGCATCACCGCTTCCATCGGCGCGATGTCGCCGCCGTCGATGTCGGCCGGATCCCAGCCCGGCGCCATGGTCGGTCCGCTGTAGGCGCTGACGTCGACCTGCACGGTGGTCACATCCATGCCGCTGCGGCGGACCTGATCGGCCAGGTCGCTGATCCGCGCCGCGTGCTTGTACCAGGTGTCCTGGCCGGCCGGCGCCGCCGACAGCGTCGGGTCGCCGCCACCCTTGAGCACGGCGACGCCGGGCTGCCCGCTGGCCATCACCCGGGTGGTCAGCCGGGCGTCGCGGTCCAGGGCAAGCAGCGCCGCGGCGGCGGTGAGCACCTTGTTGGTCGACGCCGGCTGCATCGGCACATCGGCCCCCTGCGCCCACAGCTGCGCACCGCTGAGCGCGTCGGTGATCCTGCCGGTCAGCGCGCCGAGGTTCGGGTCGGCCACCAACGGCGCCAGCGTCGCGGCCAGCCGGTCGGGGGTCGGCTTGGTTGCGGAGTCGGCGACCGGCACGATGCCGGGCACAGCGGTCGCCGCGGCAGGCGCCGGCTGGACGGCCTTGGCGTCGCTGGTGGAGTTGCCTGTGCCGAGCACCGCGGCCACGGCGACGACGGCGCCGACCAGCAACAGCACCGCCGCGCCGATCACCACATGCGTGGATCGTCGCCACTGCGTCGGCCGCATAACTCTCCTGCTCGATTGACCGCCCCCCCACAGCAGCGTATCGCTCCGTTAGGGTGAGGCCCGTCCCAAAGACCAGTGCACAGGGCAAGGAGCCGCGGCGGTGGAGTTCGACGTAGTCATCGAGATCCCGAAGGGTTCGCGCAACAAGTACGAGGTCGACCACGACACCGGCCGGGTGAAACTGGACCGTTACCTGTACACGTCGATGGCCTATCCCACCGATTACGGGTTCATCGAGGACACGCTCGGCGAGGACGGCGACCCGCTCGACGCGCTGGTGTTGCTGCCCGAACCCGTGTTCCCGGGCTGCCTGATCGAGGCCCGGCCGGTTGGGATGTTCCAGATGACCGACGAGGCGGGGGGCGACGACAAGGTGTTGTGCGTGCCCGCCGGCGATGTCCGGTGGGACCACATCAAGGAAATCGAGGATGTGCCGCCGTTCGAGCTGGAGGCCATCAAGCACTTCTTCGTGCACTACAAGGACCTCGAGCCGAACAAGTTCGTCAAGGCCGCCGACTGGGTGGGCCGCGAGGCGGCCGAGGCCGAGGTGTTGCGTTCGCTGGAGCGCTTCAAGACATCCAGCCACTGATCGCTGATCGACGGCTCGGCCGTCGAGACCCGGCGCGCCACCGGAATTAGCGCGGCTGTAACACGACGTAACGCGGGCGTGCCATGCGTTCCCGATCATGGCGGTGTGTTGATGCATCAGGGGATCGGCCTCGACGGGTTCGACGCAATGCCGATGCGACGGGCCGTGCACGCGGTCTATGAGTGTTGCTACAGCGTGCCCCTGGCAGCCGATCTGGCCCGCGGCCGGCCTTATGACAGCCACGATCAGCTGTTCCGGCAGGCCGACGCGCTGCTGTTCGGCCTCTCCGAGGATTCGATCGACTCGATCCTGCAGGCCTATCCCGACGTGGGACGGCGTCCCGGCAGCGAGAAATCTCAGGCCGAGCAATGCGCGGTATGGGATGAACGGCCCGAAGTGATGGACCAGCTGGGCGTGGCCTCGAAACGCTACCTGGAACATTTCGGCTTCGGCTTCGTGATGTTCGTCAACGGCTACTGCGCCCAGGACGTGCTCGCGGCCATGACCGATCGTCTGCTCAATGACCCCGAAACCGAGCGCAAGGTGGTGCGCAACGAGCTGGCTCGGATCAACCGCACCCGGCTGGAGCGCATGCTCGGACCCGAAGGCGGTTACGACAACTGGTGAGCCCTAGGCTCTGCTGAATGAGCAGCAGCCCGCCGACCGGACCGCACTTCCTCTCGCTGCCCGATCTCGCGGCACGCCCGGCGGGCGGGGCGGTGTTGTGGGCCAATGACGACCTGTTCGCCGAGAAAGAGAATCTGATCAAACCCGGTCCGGCAGAACACCGTCCGGCCACATTCGGCCACAAGGGTCAGGTGTACGACGGCTGGGAGACGCGGCGGCGCCGGGGCGTCACCCGTCACGCCCACGATTCGGCGATTGTCCGGCTGGGTGTGGCAGCGGTGGTGCGGGGTGTGGTTGTCGACACCGCGTGGTTCACCGGCAACTATCCCCCGCAGATCTCGGTCGAGGCCGCATACGTCGAGGGTTATCCTCCGGTGGAGGAGTTGGTGGAGAAGACGCAGTGGACCACGCTCGTCGAACGCAGCGACGTCAACGGGGACACCCGAAATCCGTTCTCTGTCAATTCGTCTAGACGGTGGTCGCATGTGCGACTGTCGATCTACCCGGACGGCGGTGTGGCGCGGCTTCGGGTGCATGGCGAAGGACTGCTCGACCCGCGGTTCGCCGAGCTCCCGCTGGACCTGGCGGCGCTGGAGAACGGGGGGCGAATCACGTCCTGCTCCAACATGTTCTACGGCTCGCCGAACAACTTGCTGCTGCCGGGAACGGCCCGGACGATGGGTGACGGCTGGGAGACGTCGCGGCGCCGCGACGCCGGAAACGACTGGGTGCAAGTGCATTTGGCTGGCCATGGGGTGTTGGCGGCGGCGGAGCTGGACACGTCGTACTTCATCGGCAACGCGCCCGGCTCGGCCCGGTTGTCCGGGCGTGACAGTGACGGCGAATGGATGGAACTGCTACCGCGGACAGAGTTGCAGCCCGACACCAGGCATCGCTTCCTCATCGGCGACGACCGGCCGGTCACCGAGGCGAGGTTGGACGTTCACCCCGACGGCGGCATGGCACGGCTGCGGCTGTTCGGCCGGCTGACTCCCGAGGGGTTGCGCCGGACCGCCGAGAACTGGAACACGAGCGGCTAGCGATTCTCGGGCGCACCTTACGCTGAGGCGGCCTGCCAGTCTTGAATCGCGGTGTCCTGCTTCTGTCCGAGTTCGAGCACCAGATCAGCGGGCGCCGGATCTTTTGGCGCACCATCGAATTCGATCGTCGTCGCCGTGTTGCCCTGGGTGAACGACAACACAGTCACGGACTTCGTTCCGTCAGGCGACATCCCGGAGAGCATCGTCCCGCCTGCACCGACCACGGCCGGCTGCGTGGCGCCGTTGGCGACCTTGCCCGCCAGCTCTGCTTTCGCGGCATCAAGTGCGGGTGTTGCCGCTGAAGCGTCGGGCAGGACAAGGATGGTGCTGGTGATCTGCCGACTACCGTAGCGGTGGGTATAGACAGTCTGGACGCCCGGCTGCCCATTCGGGTTGAAGATCGGCGGCGCTGCGTTGTAGGCGAGCGAATCGGTGATCAGATTCGGGTCTACCGGTAGCGTGCTGAAGTCACCGGGTTGTGCTGCGGCATAACCGAAACCGGCGAACGTCAATACCGCGGCCGCCGCGAATCCACCGGCCATTGTGCGAATATTCATCACGGCATGCTCCAATCGGTGGTGGTCAGCAGGGATAGCAGGCCCAACCGCGCCAGCCGTCGCGCCAGAACCAGCCGGGTCCGCAGCCCATACCGCCGGTTGTCCCGTGGCAGTCGACCATCTGCACCTTCGGCCCGATGGGCACCGCGGGCTGGGTGTACACGTTCGTGTCGTGCGAGGTCTGCGCGGCGTACGCGTTCTGCGCGGTGACCACCGAACCCGACATCACCGCAGCGATTGCAAGGGCCATGCCGATTTTGCGCATCCGATTCCTCCCGGTGTTCTGAGAAATTGCAAGGCAAACGGTACGCCGCGCGCTCTCGGTGCTTGACGGATTCGCGAAATGTGGGCAGCAACCAGTCGACGGAAGCGGCTCCGAACTTGATCCGCTGGGCGCATGATGGCCCGATGAACGACGCCGTGCATGGCCATTGCGATACACGATTCGAGAAGGTCGCCGACGCGCTGGCCGATGAGATCGCCAAAGGCGAGGAACTGGGCGCCTCGATCGCCCTCGACATCGACGGCGAGCTCGTCATCGACATCTGGGGCGGTCACGCAGACCGCGCAAGGACTGTCCCATGGGGGCGGAACACAATCGTCAACTTCTTCTCCTGCACGAAGACACTAACCGCCCTCGCCGCGTTGATCGCGATCGACCGTGGCTTGGTCGATGCCTTTGCGCCGGTGGCGAAGTACTGGCCCGAATTCGCCGACAACGGCAAACAGGACATCGAGGTGCGCCATCTCCTGTCGCACACGTCGGGTGTTTCCGGCTGGGAACCACCGTTTTCCATCGAGGACATCTATGACTGGGAGAAGGCGACCAGCCATCTCGCGCGTCAGGCACCGTGGTGGCCACCCGGAACTGCGTCCGGCTATCACGCGGTCAACTACGGCCATCCGATCGGCGAGGTGATCCGGCGGGCGGCCGGCAAGGCACTCAAAGAGTTCGTGCGCGACGAGATCGCGGCGCCGCTCGGCGCCGATGTCCAGATCGGCGCGCAGGACGAGGATTACGACCGCATCGCGGAGCTCATGGCACCCCCACCATTGGAACTCCCCTTGGACGCCATGCCGGCCGAGCATCCGATGATCAAGACCTTCGCGTCTTTCCCGCCTGACTCCAATGGCGCCGCAATCGCGGAGACCGCAGCGTGGCGTCACGCAGACATCGGCGCAGCCAATGGCCACGGCAATGCCCGGGCACTGGCACGAGCACTCTCGCCGATTTCATTGGGCGGCAAGGTGAATGGCGTTCAGGTGCTCAGACCGGACACCATCGACCTGATCTTCGAAGAACAGTCCAACGGCGTAGACCTCGTGCTTATGATCCCGCTGCGATTCGGTATCGGCTTCGGGTTGCCTTGTCCGGAAAGCGTTCCCGCGATACCCGAAGGGAAGATCTGCTTCTGGGGCGGCTGGGGCGGATCGATGGCGGTGATGGACCCGGACCGCCGCGCCACGTGCACCTACGTGATGAACAGGATGGGTCCCGGCACCACCGGCACAGAGCGCACCAACCGATACGCGCGGCTCATCTACGAAGCCCTCGGCTGATCGCGCGAAATCAGCCGGTGGAGCACATCGCGCCCGAGCTCACGCAGATCCTGCCGTGGTGACGCCGAAATCAACGTGACGCCGTCGGCCACGTCGGCCCTGGCGATGTCGGAGATCAGACCCGCGAGCCCGTCGAGCGTGCCCGCGTAGTGCACGGTGTGATCGGCCGGGCCGAGAACGCTTCGCGCCGAACGGAAATCGCCAGCCACGGCCACCGTGATGTCGAGGATCACCGCCACGTCCTCGCCGCGGGCCCGTATCCGCGCACGGGCCCGTCGCGCCTGCTGCAGATCGGACGCGGCGACCCGCACCGTGCGCTGGTCACCGTCTGTCAGTTCGCTCCAGTCGCCGGTCGGCGCGTCCGCCACAAATAACCGCACGGCGCCACGCTAGGAGCGCGGACCAGTGCTGTCGATAGTTGTGCTCAGGCCGAATCCAAGGTCTGTTTTGCGGTTTCCTTCTTGACGTCGTGGACCCGGGTCTTGTAGAGGCTGGCCGCGGTGGTGATGACGAGCGTAACCACGATCACACCGAGGCTCAGCAGCGTCGGGATCTCCGGCACCGGCACGTGCTCACCGCCGTTGATGAACGGCAGCTCGTTCTCGTGCAGCGCGTGCAGAAGGAGTTTCGCTCCGATGAAGGCCAGGATGAACGCCAGCCCCTGGGACAGGTAGACCAGCCTTTTGAGCAGGTCTCCAAGCAGGAAGTACAGCTGACGCAGGCCCATCAGCGCGAACACATTGGCGGTGAACACCAGGTAGGGCTGCTGGGTCAGGCCGTAGATCGCGGGAATCGAGTCCAGCGCGAATAGCAGGTCGGTGGTGCCGAGCGCGACGATGACCAGGAACATCGGTGTCATCAACCGCTTGCCGTTGTCCTTGATCCACAGCCGCAGGCCCTCCCACCTGTCGGTGAGTTTCAAATGGCTGCGGGCGAACCGGACCACCAGGTTCTCCGCGTCGTCGTCGTGCTCGGTATCGCGGGCCAGGTTGATCGCGGTGTAGACCAGGAACGCCCCGAAGATGTAGAACACCCACGAGAACTCGCTGATGGCCACCGCGCCCAGCGCGATGAAGATGCCCCGGAACACCAGCGCCAGGATGATGCCGACGAGCAGCGCCTCCTGCTGGTAGATCTTTGGCACCTTGAAGCTGGCCATGATGATCAAGAAGATGAACAGGTTGTCGACGGACAAGCTGTATTCGGTGAGCCAGCCGGCGAAGAACTCCAGCCCGAACTGGCCGCCGTGGAGGAACCAGACCCAGATCCCGAAGGCCACCGCGAGCCCGACATAGAGCGTCAGATACGTCGCTGTCTCGCGCTTGGACGGTTCGTGCGGCCGACGTCCGATCACGATTACGTCGAACAGCAGCACAGCGATCGTCACGCCCAGCGTGATGGTCCACTCGAGCTGGGATACCTGCATGTAGAAGCCTCCGGTCGTTGACCAACGCCGGAGGTCTCTTCCACCGCCACGACGATCCGCAGCCGGCCCGCAGTACCGGTCGTCCGATGACGGCCGACGTGGTGACGACACCGCGGCGAAGGAATACTCCCCTCCACC
>JAJKIB010000133.1 GCA_021154745.1 Mycobacterium sp. | reverse complement strand
GCGTCTGAATGCGGCAGCGCCAGCCAGGACCGGACAGGCTGGCCGTCCTCCGCGCTGGCGGTGACCTCGGTCAGCGTCCCAGGTAGCGCAGGCCGATCCATGCACGGCAACTCGGTGACGCTGCCGTCCGCATCAATCCGGACGGGGTGTGGCAGAGTCACATACGAGCTGCGCATCGCGTAAACAACGCCTCCTGGCGCCGTGCGCACATCGGAGTAGGTGTAGTCGTCGTTGGTCAGCCGGGTGACTGAGCCGCCCGACGGGTCGACTGCGAAGATCGGACCGCGCCCGTTGTCATCGGCGGTGACGATCAGCGCCGAGCCGTCGGCGGACCAGGTGACAGACGTCGGCCAGCGGTCCCATTCGCCGGTCAGTTCGACGAAGGGTTCGCCGAAGCGCATGTGACACAGCGTGATTCGCGGCGCTTTGTCAGGTGTGGAATGCGTCTCCCGGGTGAAGGCCACCGCCGTGCCGTCGGGCGAGATCGCCGGCAATTCCAGATCGGCTTCGGGGTCGTCGGCAATGGTGGCCCGCTGCGCGGTAGCCACGTCGATCCGGACCAGGGTGCCCCGGATGGACGCTCCGGGCGCCGGGTAGTGCCATGACGTCACGACGAAGCTGCCATCGGGGCTGACGTCGAAATCCGCCTCCCGCAACGCGTCCCCGGGCTGTGGGCTGAGATCGCGTGCTCCGTCGATGTCGAACAGATGCGGGTGGTCGGGCCCGAGGTCGTTATCCCAGTACCGCACCGGATAGCCGCTGTGCAGGACGGCCGACACCTTGTTGTCCTTGCGCAGGGCTCGTAGTCGCTTGTCCTCGTCGACGCCGGACGCCGAGCGCAGCAGCTTCGCGGCGACCACCGTGGCGCGAGCGGAACGCGCGGCGCGGACCGCGGTGACGCCGCCCGGCAGCGCGAGCGCCTCGGCGGCTTCCCCACCAGCGGCGGGCAACCGCCACAGGGAGGCGAGCGGCTTGTCGTCCTCCTCGGTCGGTCGCGCAGCGACGAACAGGAGGTCACCGTCGGACGTGAAAGCCGGCGACGACTCACCCTTTGCGCCGCGAGTGAGGCGACGCGCCGGTTGTTGCCCGGCCGGATCCAGTTCCCAGATAGCGCTGACGAATTCTGTCCGCTTGTCGTTGAGTTCCGTGATCGACGTGACCACGCGCGAGCCGTCGGGCGACACCGCCAGGCCGGACGCCCGTGGAAGCGCAAGGAACTCGTCGAGGTCGTGAAAGGGCGTCGAGTGCGTCGGCGGCGTCTCTGTCATGCCAATTTGGTAGCACACCGGGCAAGCCGGCCTTCGAGTCGGTTTGACTTCCAAACTCACTGCTGCCACGCTGGGTGCATGAGCACCGTGGTGTTGGCCGAGCTGCCGGGCCGCGCATGCCCGATCGCCGCGTCTCTCGAGCTGGTCGGCGAGCGGTGGTCGCTGCTGATCATCCGCGAGCTGGCGCTGGGTAACGGCCGGTTCTCCGGCATCGTCGAGAAAACCGGGGCGCCGCGCGACCGCGTCGCGGCGCGGCTCAAGGCGCTGGAGCAGGTACGAGTGATCGCGAGGACCGCCTACCAGTCGTCGCCGCCACGCTTCGAATACCACCTGACCGAATCCGGCCGGGAGCTGATTCCCGTTCTGGACGCGCTGGCGGCATGGGGTTTGGACCACGCCATCGAACCGGACGACCCTGACCGACCACCCTTCCGCCGGACACCCTGGCAACCACGTGAAAGGACGCCATGACCGCCGAACTGGTAGATACCGACGCCGACTGGGGACCGCAGCGCTCGCGCACCGTGACCTGGCACTCGCCAGGGCCCAGTACCGCCAAGGGCCTCGCCATGTCTGGCATCGACTATCTACGCGCCATGGTCGACGGCGACCTCCCGCAGCCGCCGATCGCCGGACTGATGCAGTTCAACCTCGTCGAGGTCGAACCCGGGCGAGCGGTATTCACTTGTGTCCCAGACGAATCTGCCTACAACCCGATCGGCGCCATTCACGGCGGACTGATCTGCACGCTGTTGGACTCGGTGACGGGATGCGCCGTGCACACCACCCTGCCGCAGGGCAAGGGATACACATCGGTCGAGATAAAGGTGAACTATCTCAGGGCGGTCCGGCTCAACAGCGGGCTGCTCACCGCAACCGGCACGGTCGTGAAGGCCGGCTCGCGGGTGGGCTTCGCCGAAGGCGTCGTAACCGATGCCAATGGGGCGGTGGTCGCGACGGCCACCAGCACGCTGTTGATCTTCGACCTGTAGCCAAGGGCCGTCGCGCTACCTTCATTGGATGGCGCAGCAGATCCTGGTCATCGGGGCCGGCATCTCCGGGCTGGCGACCGCCGTGGCATTGCAGCGCCGCGGCCACCAGGTCGCCGTCATCGAGGAGCGCACCGACACGTCGTCCGGAGCAGGCATCAGCATCTGGCCCAACGCGCTGGCTGCGCTCGACGAGATCGGACTCGGGGATGCCGTGCGAGAAGGGGGCGGCAGGGTCACCGCAGGAGCGCTGCGCTGGCGCGACGGCACGTGGCTGCGCCATCCCGCCCGGGAGCGGTTGGTCAAGGCGCTCGGCGAGCCGTTGGCGGTGATCCGTCGCTCCGCATTGACCAAGGTGCTGACCGACGCGCTCGCCGACGGCACCCTCGAGAGCGGGCTGTCGGCCGGCGAGCTCGTGGCAACCGCCGACGGCGTGCGGGTGACGCTGTCGGACTCAAGCGCGCGGTACGCGTCCGCGGTGATCGGTGCCGACGGCACCCGTTCGGTGGTCGCCCGCCACCTCAACGGCGCGCTGGCCGACCGCTACGTCGGCTATACGGCGTGGCGCGGCGTGGCCGAGTGCATGATCGATCCCGATGTCGCCGGTGAGGTGTTGGGGCCCGGTATCGAGTTCGGCCATGTTCCACTCGGACCGGACCGCACGTATTGGTTCGCCACCGAGCGTGCGCCGGCGGGACAGGTCGCGCCCCAGGGCGAACTCGACTATTTGAAGGCCCGTTTTGCCTCCTGGGCCGACCCCATCCCGCAGGTGCTGGCCGCGACCGGCCCTGACGACGTCCTGCGCAACGACCTCTACGACCGCGGCCAGGCCAGGCAGTGGTCCCGCGGACCCGTCGTCGTGGTCGGGGACGCGGCGCATCCGATGCGACCGCATCTGGGTCAGGGCGGGTGTCAGGGCCTCGAGGACGCGGCAGTGCTGGCGCGGTTCGTCGACAGCGATGACGACCTGGCCGCGGCATTCGCGCGGTTCGCGGCGTTTCGCCGCCCACGGGCGCGTGCCATAGTGCGCGAATCGAAGTTGATCGGACAGATCGTCAACCTGCGGCCGGCGCTTTTCAGCGGCCTGGCCAGCCGGGCGACGGTTCTGATGCCGGAAGCGATGATGACCCGGCACCTGGCGGCGGTGGCGTCGCGTTCGGCCTTCGTACTGCCGACCGAGCGCGAAACCGCGGGCCAAGCAATCACCGAACGAAGCAAATCTACGTAGCGCGGTACGCAATTCTTCGGTGTCGCCCCGGCCGTGACCGGGGTCTGCTGAATAGGTCAAATCAAACACCTGGCGCGGCAGAAGGCGCGATCAACATGAAAACCACCAGCAGCGCTTTCAGCTGGGCTCAAATGTCTCGCCGGGGTTTGTGAGATGAATGCGAGACAGGCTTGGACGCTTATGGCTGCCGGCGTGCTCGGTTATGAAGTCGCTTGCAAGGACGGCCAGCTCCTTAGTGAATGTGTGGACGAGTGGTTGGTCTCTAGGCCGATTCTGACGCGTGCGGCGATAGCGGCTCTGGCCCTTCATCTTGGCAACGCCGTACCGAAACGGTATGACGTCGTCTCGCTTGCGTTCCAGGCGATCAGAAGATGTCGCGGTATTTGGCAACGATCCGCGGCGCAAGGCGCCATGACCGTCGCGCGCCCTAATTGCGGCAGCACCGAAACTTAAAGGACAACACGCACTCATGGCTGGACGGCATCGCAAGCCCACGACATCTTCGGTCACTGTCGCCAAGATCGCCGTTACCGGGGCGGTCATCGGCGGCAGCGGACTGGCGCTGACCGGCCAAGCCGGCGCGGCCAGCGACAGCCAATGGAATCAGGTAGCAGGCTGCGAGCCCGCTGGCAACTGGGCCATCAACACCGGTAACGGCTACCAAGGCGGATTGCAGTTCGCGCCCGTCACGTGGAGCACCAACGGCGGCGACGAGTACGCGTCCGAGGCCCAGCTGGCCACCAAAGACCAGCAAATCGCCGTCGCTGAGCGCGTGCTTGCGCGCCAAGGCCGTGGCGCGTGGCCGGTCTGTGGCGGGCCACTCACGGATGCCAAGCCGCGCAATGTCCCCTCGGGATCACCCGCACCCGCCGATGCGCCGATCGACAACCCCGCACCGATCCCGGCGTTGGACCCGACGCTTACTCCGCCGCCCGAGCAGGCCGTCCTCGTCGACGCGGCGCCGCAGCCGCCGGCGCCAGCGGACGCCCCGATCGCCGTCGCCGAGCCCGACAACTCAGACGTCGCACCCGCTCCCGACCCGCCGGCCGATCCGGCGTTGCCGCCGGCGCCGGGGGCGGACCCGCTGGCGGACGCCCCCGTGCCCGGCCCCGCTTACGACGACGCGAGCCAGGACGCGCTAGTGACACTCGTCCACCGGGTGTCAGGGACGCCGTATATCTCAGGCGGGGATTCTCCGGCGGGAACCGACTGCTCAGGACTGGCTTCGTGGCTATCGAACGAAGCGACCGGCCGGCCAACTTTCGGGGATCGATTTAGTACCCACAATGAGGAATCTGCTCTGTTCGCACGCGGCTTCCAATACGGGACTGCCCCGGGCGCTTTGGTGATCGGATGGAATGGTCACCACACGGCGGTGACGTTGCCGGACGGGACTCCGGTATCCAGTGGGGAAGGCGGCGGGGTGAAATTCGGTGGCGGAGGGGCCTATGAGGCCCAGTTCACCCATCACATGTTTCTGCCGATGACACCGGAGCAGGTAGAAATTGACCCAGCTCCCGTCGATGCTCCCGCAGTGCTAACAGTCATGAGTATGGAGCTGCCAGCTCCTGCTCCTGATCCGGAACCGGTGGATGACGGCGAAGATACGCCCATATAGGCCAGGCATTTTCACGCCTACGCCGACGAATCGATTCCTCGATGCTCGGCGACCCACGCTGCGACTTGGCCGCGAGAGGTGAGCCCAAGTTTGGCCATTATGTTCGCGACGTGGGTCTCGGCTGTTCGCGGGGCGATAACCAGAGATTTAGCGATGGCCTTGTTGCTCAGGCCTTGCGCGAGCAGTCCAGCGATCTCCTGCTCACGCGAGGTCAACAAGTCCGCGGCACCGACGTCTGCGTGTGCCGATCTGGTTGAGCGCCTTGTTTTTTCGGCGACGCCTAACGCCTGTGCCAGCGGCATATGCCTTCCACGCCGGAACTCGATCGCATACGCCTGATCGCCGAGCGCGGCGCGGACGGCGGCCACGGACTTATCGTGCTCGCACATCAACTCCGGAAACAGGGTCGCGAGCGAGCCACCGGTCGAGTCCCACAACACTTCTGCCGCACCCAGCAGGCGGGCTGCACGCTTGAACTGACCGAGCGCGCCAACCCCCCACGCAAGCGCCTCCAGACTCAGCGCGGTGCCCATCCCGTCGTCGAGCCCGAGTTTGATCTCGAGATTGGAGCGTTGAAGCTGCACGGCCTCAACCGGGTCACCCCTGTGCCAGGCATCGAAGCCCAAAGCCATCAGCGCATTCGCCCGGTGCAGCGATTCCCCGCGCGGCCCTGTCACGTCAATGATTTCCTCGTAGCACGCCGTAGACCTCTCGTGCTGGCCCGCCATTGATGCGGCCATGGCAAGTGACTGCAAAATGTCGAGATAAGAGTCCAGGTCTGTCCGACTTTCGGACATGGTCAACGCCTGCTCGAGTTCGCACACCGCGCGGGTTAGGTCGCCCGCGTAACGTGCCGAGAAGGCGGCAACATGATGGAGCTCGGCCAGCACCATCGGATCCCTCGCCTGTCGAATCAATACGCGACCCTCGTCGAGTAGTTGGTCGCCCCTTGCAAACTCGCCTCCGATCATCGCGAGGAGGCTGTTGCGCAGTAGTGCGCGGACGCGCAGAACCGTGACGCCACTCGCGCGCGCAAGTGCTTCATCGAGCCAATGGCGCCCTTCGCCGAGCTTGCCGTGCGTCCAGAAGCACCCGAGCGGAATCCCGGCCACCATCTCCATGACTGCATCGGCGTCGCCGAGCTCGTGCAGGCAGAAGTCGATCGCGGACCGAATGTTTGCATTCTCGGCAGCCAGTCGTGCCAACCAATACAGCTGGCGCTCACTGATCCACTCTGCCTTTGCGGTGTGAATGAGCGCCATACACCACTGCAAATGGCGCATCCTGAGCGCTGGCCCGTCTCCGGCCTCTTTCAGGCGCTCCAACCCGAATTCGCGGATAGCTTCCAGCAGCCGATAGTGCGCGACTGTTCCTCGCTCGTGACGAACGACGATCGATTTGTCGACAAGCCCCGACACCAGATCGACAATGTCGTCACCGGCGATGTCGCCGGTGCACACTGTCTCAACCGCATCCAACTCGAAGCTTCCGGCAAACACGGACAACTGACCCCACAGGCGTTGTTCCTGTGGGGTGCACAACTGGTAGCTCCACTCGATGGACGCACGCAGGGTCTGTTGTCGCTCGGGGCGCCCATGTTCACCCCCCGTCATGAACGCATACCGATCGTCGAGTTTCGACAGAATCTGGGCCGGTGACAACGATCGGAGCCGCCCCGCTGCCAACTCAATCGTCAGCGGCAAACCATCCAAGCGGTAACACAAGGCGGCGACTGCGCGGTAGTTGTCTTCGGTCACGGCAAAGTCCGGGAGCGCCGCCGTCGCGCGCTCGGTGAAGAGCGCCACCGCGTCATATCGCGACAGTCCAGCCACGCCGCCACTGCGTTCGGGATCTGGCACTGGCATCGGGGGCACCGGCAAAACCGCTTCACCGACAACTCGAAGCGGCGCCCGACTGGTCGCCAATATCTGGAGATCAGGGCAGCTACGCAGCAAGGCTGCAGACAGCGCCGCAACCTCGTCGAGCATGTGTTCACAATTGTCCAACACCAACAGCAAATGCCGGCTGGCCAGAAAGTCGATCAACGCCTCCATGGCCTCGCCCGAGGGCTGACCTGGCACGCCGAGTTCGGTCAAAACGGCTTCGGTCAAAAGTGCCGGATCCGGCAACTCCGCGAGTTCGACCAGCCACACGCCATGCAAATAGGCGCGCCTGCGGTCCCGTGCCACCCGCTCCGCCACGCGTGTTTTGCCGACGCCGCCGACACCGGTCAAAGTGACCAGCCTGGACTTGGCCAAGGCGCGCTTCACACCGGCGAGTTCGCGGCGCCGGCCGACGAAACTCGTAACCTCCGCCGGTAAGTTGCCTCCGGCATGAATTGCCACGGCGCTCTGCGCCACGATCTCAGCGTACGCGGGACATACCCTCTGCCAAGTGGGCTTTCGCTGTGTCAACCCAGCGCCCAAGCGGCCGTAATGCGACCGCCCGGAGTTCAGCGCGGCGTCGCCAACGCGCCGGTCGGGTTGAGCAGCGCGGTGCACATCTGGCGCGGGTTGATGAAGCCGAACAAGCCGCTGGAGGGCATCGCGCCACAGCCGGTGGTCATGGTCGGCGCTGTCGGCGCGGTAGGCGTGGTCCACACGGCCGGGCTGCCGGCCTGAGCGCCGCACTTCGGCCAGGCTTTCAGTCCCTGCGTGCGCAGGACGTTCTCGGCTACGCGTATCTGCTCGGCGCGAGGGGCGGTCGCCGGACTGCCAACGCCGCCGTTGGAGGACCAGGTCGCCTGCTTGAATTGCAGGCCGCCGTAGGCGCCGTTGCCGGTGTTGGTGGACCAGTTGCCACCGGATTCGCACTGCGCGACCGCGTCCCAGTTCACTGAATCGGCGTGTGCGGTGCCCGTCGACAGGGCCAATGGGACGACGCCAAGTGCCGTGGAGATAGCGGTGGCCAACAGGCCCTTGGTGACTGCCTTACGAATGTTCATCACTGCGGTCCTTCCCCGACCGTTTGAAACAAGGCCCGCGGTGAAGAGGCCTGCTCTCCGGTGCGGTTATCAGGTGTTTCGGGTGATCAACATCACGTGTTACCCAAGTGTCAAAAGTTTTAATCGTTACTTATC
>JAJKIB010000132.1 GCA_021154745.1 Mycobacterium sp. | reverse complement strand
GTCTCGTCTGCGCCGACCGCGCACAGACCTCCGACGGCGGCCTGCCAGGTGGCCCCGACGCCTTGCCAGACATCGAAGCCGTGTCGCTCGCCCAGCGCGCTCAGGTCGGCGGCCTGAACCGCCGCACGGTCGAGCTGGCCGGCCTCGATACGCATCCCCACCTCCAGCATCAATCCATAGCCGATCGTGTACGGGCCCGGCGGAAAGCCGAGCTGCTCAGCCCGCCGTGCAGCATGCGCGAACTCGGTTTCGGCGCCGGCGAGATCGCCGCGCATGAAGCGGGCCGTGGCCAGGTGGGTGTGGGCGTACACGAGCGGCTCGCTGGCCGCATACCACTCGGGGTGGTGGAGGTAGGCGCTGTCCTGGTCGTTCTCGGCGAGACCGGTGATGGCCGATCCGAGGTGAGTGCAGGCGGCGTCGAACTCGCCGCGCAGAAGTGCCACCAACCCGAAGTAGGCGTCGATCACCGGCACGAACCACTTCCGCCCGTGCTGAAGGCCGGTGCGCAGTGACTCGAGCACCTTGACCACCCGGTGCAGGTCGGCGCGCGTGACGTAATAGCCCGCCAGGGCGGCCAGCGTGGCGAACAGTTCTTCTTCACGCAGGTCGGTCCCGGCTAACTGTAAACACCGCTCGTAGTCAGCGCCGGCAGCGGCGCTCTGGTAGCCCTCCGTCGCTCCGGCGAGGCGTCCGCGCTCCAGACGCAGTGCCTTTTCGAGGCGGTCGCGGTCCGGACCCGGTGCGGCATGGTCGAGTTGGTCAAGGCCCCGGGTCAGGTATGCGCGGGCCTCGGAAAGCGCACCGCGGAGCAGCGCTTCCGATGATGCGCGCTGGTAGGCCGACGCCGCCTCGCCGAACCGCTCGGCGTGCTCGTAGTGAACGGCGACCAGTTGCCATTCCGGCTGGGCGCCTGCTGCGTCACCGATCAGGGCATCGGCCACCTTGGCGTGCAGGCCCCGCCGCACACTCGGCGGCGCTATTTCGGCGGCAACCTCGCGCAGTAGCTCGTGCCGAAACCGCCAGTTGCTGGATTCCCACCGCTCGAGCACCAGGGCAGCTTCGAGCTCATCGATGACATCGTCGATTTCGTTGTCGCTGAGGTCGACCACCGACGACAGCAGGCGCCGATCGATGTGGCGGCCGATGACGGCGGCGGCCTCCACGACCGGCACCACCTTCGGGCTGGCCCGCAGCCGGGCGAACAGCGGTTCATACAGCGTTTCGGGTACCGCGGCCTCATTGAGTCCGTTGACAACCTGTTCGACGTAGAACGGCACTCCGTCGCAGCGCGCAATCACCGCGGCCCGGTCACCGGCGTCCAAGCCAGGATCCAGCGCGGTGATCAGTTCGTCGGTCTGCTCGTCGGTCAACGGGGCCACGTCGAAGACTTTGACCGTCCAACCCGCCGGCAACCACTCACCGGGCCGACCCGTGATCACCACCAGGAGCTGACCGTCGCCATCGCTCAGCAGCGCGTCGAGCACCTCGTGGGTCGACGAATCGAACCAGTGCACATCTTCGGCCACCACTAGCGCCGCCCCGCTTCCGGTACACGCCTGCAGATAGGTGTGCACGGACTGTGCGACCAGCTCGTAGAGTTTCCGGCCCTCCGCAGCCACCCGCTCGTAGCCGGCTGTCGCATCGATGCCCAGCACGGGCGCCAACAACGGCACAATGCTTTGAGCATCCAGCCCAAGGGCGCGAACCTCGGAGTTCAGCAGTCGCAGCCGTTGGGCTTGATCGGTGCTTCGGTCAATGCCGCAACGACGCTCCAACAGTGTGCGCACTGGGTGCAGGCCGGCACCGGTGTGAAATGGCGACCCGATCAAGTCAAGCACCACCGACCCGGAGTCCTCGACCAGCTGAGCGGCCGCTGCGGCCAGCCGGGACTTGCCAATTCCGGGCTCGCCCCGAAACACCACACCGGGAGTGCTCAATGTGCCGGCTTGCGCCCGCGCCCAATACTTCTGCAGCAGTGTCAACTCCTGATCGCGGCCCACCAGTGCACCTCGACGGGACGTCCGCGCCGGCGCGTGCTCAGCCACCACGCGGTAATGGGTGATTGGTTCCGCGACACCTTTCACCAGCTCGGCGGGGCAAGCCTCCAACTCAAACTTGTTGCGTACCAACGCCTGAACCACGTCTGAGACCACGACTCCGCCGGGTGCTGCCAGGCCTGAGACCCGCGCAGCCAAATTCGCCGCCAGCCCATCCACGTCGTCGTGGGCGGTGTCTAAATACACCAGTCCGCGGTGCACCCCCACTCGAACGTTGATCTCAATTCCTAAGCGGCGTTTCGCTTGGTCGCTCAGTCGGGCGACCTCCCGAGCGATTTCCAGACCGGCCAGCACGGCGCGCTGCACATCATCCTCGTGGGCGACCGGGTGACCGAACACCGCAAGCAGTCCATCACCCTTGGTGGAGCCGATGTGCCCCTCGTACCGGTTCACGGCACGCAGCACTTGCTCGCGATAACGACCCACAAGAATTCGATACGTCTCGGGTTCCACCCGCGTCGACAACACCGTCGAATCCACCAGATCGGCAAAGAGAATGGTCAAGCGCCGGATCTCACCTGGATCTCTCGGCGCAGCCAACAAGTCCTCGGCCTCGACGTTCGCGCTATCAGCGGCCAGCACCTGCCCCGCCAAGGCCGTCGCGGTGACACGATCACCGCGGTTGATCGCTGTCACGGCCCGATCCAGCAACTCATCAATCGACGCCCCACCGCCGGGGCGGGCTTCACGGTCTGGCGTCGAGCGCACCTGATCGTCGCTCACCCCGATATCGTGGCATCGCTGCAAAGACTGGTGTGCGATATCGCCCAGGCCACCGGCCGCACCGTCGAAACGCCAACGCGAGCCGCAACCGTGTCGCATTGAATGCAACGGGCGCCCACTCGATACGTCACTCCCACTTGCGCTGAGGGTTGTTCGTGAGTACTTCGACCCGCTTGAATCACGTTCAGTTGAGGTCCCGCCCGTGTCGTATCGAGCGTGCCGCCGATCGTCTTTGTTATAGGAATCGGAAAATCTCTAACGAGGAGGAAGATCGGATGCCATCGAGTACGAAGCCCAACCCGATACCGGACTCATACCGCCGCGTCACGCCTTGCCTGGTTGTTCACGGTGGCGACCAGGCCCTCAAGTTCTATGCCGCGGTTTTCGGCGCGACCGAGCGGATGCGCATCCCCAACCTCGATGGCACGGTTGCCCATGCCGAGATCGAGATCGGTGATTCGGTTCTCATCGTTGAGGAAGAATCGCCAGCCCAGGGCACCCAAGCGCCGCCGCCTGGTGGCCTCGCCGGCTCCCCAACCTTCCTCTACATCTACGTCGAGGACGTCGACGACGTTGTCGCGCGAGCGGTGAAGCTCGGCGCGCAGCTCCAGCGGCCCCCGCAGGATCAGTTCTACGGCGACCGGGACGGGTACCTCGTCGACCCGTTCGGTCACGGTTGGACCATCTCCACACATGTGGAGGACGTGGAACCGGCCGACATGATGCGGCGCATGGCCGAGATGCAAGGAGTGTGAGCTGTGAAATATGTGCTCTTGTTCGTCGAAACCGAGCAATTCACAAGCGATATGGCGGCCATGAGCCCATCGGAGCGCGAGCGGGCGTATGACCGGGTCAACGAATGGTTTGCGAGCCACAAGGACAAGCTGCGGGGTGGAAGCAAGCTGAAAGCACCCGAGACGGCGACGACCGTGCGACTCGACCGTGGTGAACCGGTCATCGTCGATGGGCCTTTTGTCGAGGGCAAAGAGGTTGTGAGCGGTTACGTCGAGATCGAGGTCGCCGACATGGATGAGGCGTTGCGAGCGGCCAAGACCTGGCCGGGCTGCCCGGTCGTCGAGATCCGCCCTGTGGAGTTTGAGTCCATGTGACTGATGTGGAGCACGCCCAGTTAGCCCGCGTGGTGCGCGAACACGCGGGCCGATTGGCCGCCTCGCTGATGCAGGTGACCGGCGACTTCGCCACCGCAGAGGATCTGGTGCAGGACGCCGTGCTGGCTGCACTGCGACACTGGCCAGTCGAAGGGATACCCGAGCGACCGGACGCCTGGCTGTTCACGGTCGCTCGACGCAAGGGCCTGGACGCACTACGGCGCGAACACAACTACCTCGCCAAGCTGACCCAACTCCAGTGGCCCGTGCAGCCCGAGGCCGATGAGCGGCTGCGGCTGATCTTCACCTGTTGCCACCCCGCATTACCCCGGCAGGCGCAGATCGCGCTGACCCTGCGGGTCGTGTGCGGGCTGACCACTGCCCAGATCGCCCGAGCATTCCTGGTGCACGAGACGACGATGGCGCAACGGATCACCCGCGTCAAACAGAAGATCACCGACGCACGGATTCCTTACCGAATTCCAGCCGACGACGAACTAGGCCCCCGCCTGACCGAGGTCCTGGCCGTGATCTACCTGCTGTTCAACGAGGGCTACCTGTCGACTGCCGAGCGGGCGCAGTCGCGCGATCTCGTTGACGACGCGGAATGGCTGGCGTCGCTACTTCACGAGCTGATGCCGACGGAGCCGGAAGTAGCGGGCCTGCTCGCGCTGATTCGGCTGCACCGCGCCCGCGCAGCCGCACGCTTCGACGTCGACGGTCGCCTCGTGCTGCTGCAAGACCAGGACCGGTCCCTGTGGGACAGAGACACGATCGAAGCGGCCACTCGGGTGTTGGCCCGCGCCGCCAAACTGCAGCGCCCCGGTCCGTACCAACTGCAAGCTGCGATCATCGCCTGCCATGCCGAAGCCGATTGTTGGCAGGACACCGACTGGGAGCAGATCGTTCTCCTGTACGACATGCTGATTCACCTCGCGCCGTCACCCGTTACCCGACTCCACCGCGCCATCGCGCTGCGCTACCGGTCCGGTCCCGAGGCGGCGATGACCGAATTGCACGCGCTCGCAAGCGAACTCGACCGCTATCACCTCTACCACGCCACCCGCGCCGATCTCTGGCGCGAACTCGGCCGTACTGACGAGGCCCGCGCGGCTGATCGCCGCGCCCTCGAGCTCACCGCCAACCCCGCCGAACAGGCTGTCCTGCAACAACGCATCGCCTACTCCTACCGAGAGGAAACCCCCAATAACGATGACTGACATAGCCCAACTGCATCGCGCGCTCGTCGCCCGCGTCCTGGACCGCGACGGGAAGGCGCCGCCCGACCTGCGCCGGGCCGCGTTCGACAATGCCGGCCTTACTGAACCGATGCGCACATTGATCGAGAAGGTGGCCTACCGCGCCGACACGGTGACCGACGAAGACGTCGCCGCTGTCCGCACCGCGGGTCTCAGCGAAGACCAGATCTTCGAGATCGTGGTGTGCGCCGCGATCGGCCAGGCGAGCCGGCAGTACAACAACGCGCTTGCCGCGCTGGCCCTCGCAACCGGAGAGGGATGAGCGATGAGGCTGGAAATCCTTGACCACGGTCACCGCCTGCGTACGAAGGCTCTGCTCGCTATGATTCGACTCGTTTCACGCCAGCCGGTGGTAGACGCCGTCAAGCTGGCGTTCTACCGCCCCGACTTCTACGGCGGCGGTGATCTCACCCACGAGGCAATGCGCGGACCCTCGGCCTGGTCGGTCGGCGATCGCGAGCTGATGGCGGCGTTCGTCTCCAAGGTGAACGAGACGCAGTTCTGCATCGTCGCGCACTCGGCCACGTCGGGCCTGTGGTACGGCGATGATGCGAAAGTCGTTGCCACCCTTGCCGATCTTGAGACCGCACCGATCGACGAGCCGCTCCGGGCGACGCTTCGCATGCTCGGCAAGCTCACGCGGACGCACAACATCGAGCCGGACGACGTGTGCGCTGTGCTGGCCGAAGGCGTTTCCCGGCAGCAGATCGAGGACGCCTTGGCCGTATGCCTGGCGTTCAACATCACCGACCGGCTGGCCGAAGCGTTCGACTTCAGCGTCGCGAGCCCCGCCGCCATGACCGCCGGCGCCAAGCACCTCTTGAAGCGCGGTTACCGATAGCCGGGCGCACGGATCAGATGAAGTAGGTTTCGTTCCCGGTCGGGTATCCACCGCCGTCGGTGGCGATATGAACGTGGTCGAAGTGGTTGGCGGTCTCATTGCCGTAGTCCGCGGTCCAACTCGGCGCTCCGATGCCCGGGTAGAAGCCCTGCCTCCAGATCACATGGATCACTCCCCAGCGTTTCGCATTCGCCAGGGCCATCCCGGCGATCTGATTGCCGAGCGCGATGCCCTCCTCGCTGTGATAGTTCGGGATCATCACGTCGATCGCCAACCCGTTGGGATGCCATTTCAGGGCATCCTGCCGGTAGCCGCCGATGGTGGTGATCTCGGGGAACAGCACGCTGATCGCACGCGCCGCCCTGATGGTATGGACCTGCAACCCAGCTTCCGGCGCGACGCCAACAGGTAACGCGAACTGGAATCCCGGCGTGGCGACAGGCGCGCTTGCCGCCATCAACTCCGCCTCCGAGGGAGTGGCGACGGACGGTGCGCTCGCCGGCACAGATACCTGGCCCGGCGGCGTCGATGCAGGGATCTCAACGCCGGACGGAGCCTCTGTGCTTTGGGCGTGAAATATGGCGGCGGCGACGGCGACCGAAGCCGCCAATGCCAACCAGCGACCGCGGCCGTTGGCTAACAAGTTTCTGCCCACCAACAGCACTTTACTGTCGTGTCGACGCGGTGTGGCTATCTTCGTCAACGGGTCGAACTAAGCCAGCATCGGATCGATTGCGGCACGCGGCACCAATACCTGCGTGGCGCCCGCAGCTTCGGGCAACAGCTGACCTTGGCTGAAGAAGAAGATGACGCCATCGTTCGTCACCGCGAAATCCTGATAGTTATTCGGGTCGTACAACGCCGTAGGTGCAATCGCCACTGGCGGTGCGGTCGGCGCGATCGCCGCTGGCGGTGCCGTCTGCTTCTGCAGCTCAGCCTGCACGATCGGTGCCACGGTCTTCAGCGGGTCGTCGATCCGCCACAACGGGGTTTTCTTGTCGTCTCCCGCTGTGTCCCAGACGATCGGCTTGCGATAGGACTGGTCCCAGTTGAACGCCTTGTACATGGTCTGCGGGTGGGCGGCCCCGATGTTCTCGTACACCTTGAAGACGACGGCCTGCGTGCCGCGCGGCGGTATCGCTGACACGTAGTTGGTTGGGGTGATGTCCAGCTCGTAGGGCACGTCGCGGGGCGCCCCCGATTTGGCCACGTTGAGGAACCCATCGCGCGTTTGGGCGATGTAGTCGGCCACCGACTTCTGGTCGGGATAGTCCAGCGGGATGCTGATGTTGACGTTGTAGCCGGCGTCGGCCAGCTGGATCTCACACGTCCGGCCAGTATTGCCGCCCTTGAGGTCGGCGCAGTAGTCCTTCGGCGCAGCCCCGGCCAAACCGGACGAGCTGAAGACGGCGATAGCCGCGACGAGCAAGGCGACGTTGAAGGTGCGCATGTCGTATTTCCTCCGTGGCAAACTGCGGCACCGCGCCGCGCACGAGAGACTACCTGTCTGGTTATCCCGCTGACGACTTACATGGGCTCTCTCCGACACAACGGCGGTGACGGCAATGTCGTTAGAGGCGTCAACTATGTCCTGAGACCGCTGCCAAATGCGTGTCGTTCACCGAATATACCTGCAGCACAGCCGAATTCGATTTGCAGGCCGTGACGACACCGTTCCCAGAATCCGGCGCCGACACGATTGTTGGGATCGGTAGCCGCCCAGGGGATCTGTACTTGCCGCGATGACGACGCCAACGAGGCAGCGCACCACGGAAGGGAAACAGCAATGAACATCGTGCCCACCCGCATCGAGGAACAGATCAACCGTGTCGACCGCAATACGAGCCTGGGACTCGGGATCGCCAGCGGCCTCACCGCACTCTGGTGCGTCTATCGTCTGATCTGGCTCTTCTACACGGCGGTGACGTTCTCCAGTGTTGGTTGGTCGCCGATTTCACTGGTCTTCCCGCTCGTGCTGTGGGGCGTTATCGGTGTCGCCGCGGCGATTTCGGCGATCGGCTTCCTGACCCGTTACGCCAAGGGCACCTGAACGCCCTGACCACTCTGCCTGGCCGCTCGTCACGATGTTGACGGGCGGCCAGGTCGCTTTGTCAGGCGAGCGGCGCGATAGGCGGCGGCGCAGGCGGGCCGGGCGGTACAGGCGCCGACGGAAGATGCGGTGACGGGCCCGCAGCCGCCGCTACGGGTGCCTGCGGTGCAACCGGGGGTACGGGCGCGGAAAGTGGCAGCGGCGTCGGCTGCGTCTGCGGTGATGGCGCCGCACCGCCGGCAGCCGGTGGCACCAGCGCATCCGCGGCCCAGCTCGCCTGAAGTTGATTCGCGACGAAAGTCGCACCCTGGTCAACCATGCCGGCGTCTATGTACTGGTTGTGTGCGGAAAAGCTACGGCCATCGGAATCGCAGACCAGGTCGTTGTCGACACACAAGTCGATGGTCTTGGCCACATACTGCGGACCGATGGTGATCGGCGGGTCATTGATCGCGTGCATGAACCGCGTCGACGGTTTACCGAACAGGGCAACCGCCGCGATGTGGTTGGCCACGTCGGGCGGCATCGGCGCGGGCACATCCAGCGGAGAAACCCCATCTGGCACCACGTTCGCGGTGACGAAGCCCGCCACGGCCGCGCCTTGGGAGAATCCGCCAACCACCACCTTGGTCTGAGGGCAGTTCGCAGCGGTCGCAAGGATATGTGCGCGCGCGTCCGTAATTCCAATTACGGCGGTGGGGAAGTCGGTGGTGGCAGGGTAGTCGACCGCGTACACCCCGATGTACTTCGCGCCGACGCGCGAGCGCAGGGAGTCGACGAACGCATCTCCCGTCGGCCCAAGACCGGGTGCTTCTGTTGTGCCGCGGGCGAATACCACCTCGGCATCGGGGCAGGGAGCCGCATGCGCGGAGGGTGTCGGTGCAACCTGAATCGCGCAAGCCACCACTGTCGCAGCGCCGAACAATCCCGCGATGTGGCGTGGCATCACGGACCAATGCTGACACATCGCGACGCCGGGCGCGCGGTGAACGTACGACCGTATGGCTAATTCCATTTGCTGTACTTCTCCCTCGACCGTCGTTCTACTGCTTGATGTTTCCCACCATTCACGATGCTGGTTCCGAATTGCTGATCTCGGCTAGATCCGACTGGCGGCGAAAGTTGCTGCCTGGCTGACCATCCCGGTCTCGACGTAGGCAACGTGCGCACGCATGTCCCGGCCGTCGGAACAGATTGGATCGTTGGGCACACACAAGTCAATGGTCTTGGTTGCGTAGAGAGGGCCGATCGCGGGCAAGGGGCCGGGGGAGAGTGTGTCTGCAAAGGCACTCTTCGGAGCCCCGAAGAGGGCCGCCGCAACGACGTGATCGGCGACCTGTGGTGGCATCGCCGTGGTGGATAGATCGATCACGCCTGCGCCTTGGGAGTATCCGCCGAGCACTAAGCGGGTGTTCGGGCAGTTCGCAGCCATGGACTGGATGTGGGCGCTCGCATCATTCGCACCGGCCGGAGTGCTGCTGTCGAAATGGCGACTGGCCGGATAGTCGACCGCATACACCCCAACCGAGCGTCCCCCCAACTGCGAACGGACCGAGTCGACGAAAGCCTGTCCGACGCCACCAACACCGGGTGGCTCGGTCGTGCCGCGAGCGAACACGATCTCGACATCTGGGCACGGCTCCGCGTCTGCGACCGGGAGCTGAACAAATGCGATCGAGAGTGCCCATGCGGCAGCTCCCACGGCCCCGACGACGCGTGCGATCCGGTGCGAGCTCGATATGCCCATGCTCGTATGTCGCACGGCGACCGCGGAATGTCACAGGCCCGACTACATCAACCCGTCTGGTCGCGGCGAGCCGCTCCAGGTTGCCGGCGAAGCACCGCGAGCAGGAGATAATCTCCCGCGTCACGCCTGAATTTGGCTGGTTACTAGGCGACTTGTTCGAAAAGTGGCGCCGTCCGAGACGCGTGCGGACGGACGACGCGCAGACTGCGCGAACGCCGGCCAACGCTTGAGCGCGAATGCAGGGCTATCAACGAACCCGAGCGAACGACGCCTATCGGCCCCTGACGGGCGAAGCGCGCGATGCCCGTCGATCGCACCGCAAAGGCGACCTTGGCCTGGCGGTATCCAACCCGAACCCCGGCCGCGCAAACGATCAGAAGACCGCCGACGCCCGGCAGGGCAAGCGCGGCGAGCGCCGACAGTGAAGCCGGTGCCAGGACCGCCCTTATGGTGTGCTCGAGGAACGACAGCGCACCCGTCGGACCGACGGCCGCGGGCGCTAGCGGCGCTGTCCCGGACAGCGACAAATCCTGGCTCAACCCGGCGGCAGCGATTCCGCCGAGCATGGCGGGTGCGGTGACGTTCCCAAGCGACGGGACGGCCGCGGTACCGGAAATGGGCGAGCTCAGCGGTGGCATTGGCAACGTTGGGCGCGCGAGGGTCAACCCGGCTGCAGCGGACAGCCCAGCAGCATCATTGGCGCCGGCCTCGATCACCGCTGCGTTCGCCGCCGCAACACCGAGCAGCGAGTACAAGTCATTCGGCATTTGTGCGAGGGCGGCGATCGCGTCGTTGACCGAGGTGAGCATGTACTGAACCCACGCGATGACGTCAGCGATCGGCGTGGTGGAAGTACGAAGCGACAGGACCAAACCAGGAACCGCCTGCACGACCGTCGCAACCTTCACGACCGCATTTGTCACCGGCTCGACAGATTTCAGGGCGGGCGTGACCAGATTGGTAGACGATCCGGGGACATTTGAATTCGATGCGACGACGTCGGTTACCGGCGCGGTCACGTTTGAATCGGCTGCCACCAGATTTGAATCCGATGCGACGGGGTCCGTAGTCGCCGGTGTGACGTCGGAACCCGCTGTTTTGTCGGTGTCTGTGACAGCCTGGGTTGTTGCATCCGCCGCGACAGTGGTTGTCGGTTTGTCGGCGGCAGGGCGCTGCTGTGGCATCCCGAGCAATTGAAGCTTGCGGATGAGGTCAGGAAGAGTCGGGCGCGTCGCCTGCCCGTGAGTGGTCGCCACTCCCGGGGTGGCAGCACTGGACCCGGTCGGCGAGCGCGCGGAACTGACGCTTTGGTTCGAGTCGTCAGCACCCTGGCTCTGAGTGCTGGAATCAGTGCTTTCGGTATCCGCTGCGGCGATCGCTCCGCCGGCACTACCAATGAAGAGACCTGTCGTAAGCACGCAGACACTCGCCGCGAGGCGCAGATGCGTCGAAATTTTGATCTCCTCCCACCAGCAAGCGATCTCGTCGGTAGGTTTATCGATTTGCATTATCGCACAGTTTCCACCTTCAGCTATCCCGATTGTGCGGTGAATCTGGCGAGATGATCTTGAGCAGCAAATCATTTCTGCACGCGCGGCCTTAAGGGTCATTCGGCGCCAACCCGACTCGCGCGCAACGCCAGTCGTCGTTGCCATCAAGCAGGCAGGCAGCTCGAGTCGGGCCAATTTCGCGAGGAGTGTTTCGGCGCGCAATTCCATTTCCGAAAGCGGCATTGTGTGAGTACGAAAATAATGACTGCCGGTGCCGGTTCGCTGAATGCGTCGCTTTATAGCGGTTGACAGGGCTTGTTGGCGGCCACGATGCCGAGATGCTCGTTGCTGATCCATACCGGGCGCCACCCAATTCGGTTGGATCATCGCGAATTCAACCCTCGAACGCGCCCACTACCGCTGGTAGGACTATTCGCCATGGCCTTCGTTCAGTTCAGTGGCGTGACCCATCACGACCCCGACCGTGCATACGGCAGTTACGTCCTCTACACCGGCGCCGACGGTGTCACCCGGCTGATCGACCTCAACGGTGTGGTGCGCAACGAGTGGCCGCATGCCGGTGTTCCAGCACGGATCATCGACCCCGCGCTCAATGCCGGACGCATCGGCGACATCGGCGTTCAGCTGACACAGCTGGACAACTCACCCGGCGGCATCTACGGCAACCGCACCGTCGGCCAGCTGTCGTGGACAGGGGAGAAGCTCTGGGAGTGGGGGACCGAGGCGCCCGGCGGCGCGGCCCGCCAAAACCACGACTGGGAACTGCTCGAGAGCGGCAACCGCCTCATTCTCGTGGCGATCCCGCGTGAAGTTCCGGCGCTGGGCCCACACATTGTCGGGGACCAGGGACTCTACGAGGTCGCACCCGACGGGCGAATCGTCTGGGACTGGAGGGCCGGCGACCACCTCGACGAACTCGGCTTCACGCCCGAAGGATTCGAGTACCTGCGCCGAAGCGTCGCACGTCAACCCGACAACATTTGGGGCTATCTCGAAATCAACAGCGCCAACACGCTCGGGCCAAACCATTGGCACCGCGATGACCCCAATACGGTCTTCCACCCCGACAACATCCTGATCAGCTCGCGCAAGGCCAACATCATCGCCCTGATCGACAAGGGCACTGGAAAGATTGTGTGGCGGCTTGGTCCGTACTTCGACGCGGAGCCGGGCGCTGAGCATCAGCGGATCAACAGCCATGGCCTGCCGCGTCCGCTCGACCAGATTTCCGGCCAGCACAACCCGCACTTGATCGCCGACGGGCTTCCCGGCGCGGGCAATCTGCTCGTGTTCGACAACCAGGGCGGTGCGGGTTATCCGCCAGCGCCCCTTGGGATCTACGCGGGTTCGCGCGTGCTGGAGATCGACCCAGTCACCGAGCACATCGTTTGGCAATACACCGCGGAGGATTCTGGCCGCCCGTCGTGGACGTTCTTCAGCTCGTTCGTCAGTAACGCGCAGCGCCTGCCGAATGGGAATACGTTGATCACCGAGGGCATGCACGGCCGGATCTTCCAGGTGACGCCGTCGGGACAGGTGGTGTGGGAATACCTCACGCCGTATAGGATTACGCCGTCGCAGGCGAACCCGAGGTGAAGGTCCCGACCGTCGACGGTGTTGATCGCCCGACGCTGACCAGGATGGTCTACCGATCTCAGGCCGTACCGTTCGAGTGGGTCCCACCGGAGACTCCGCGATCTTCGGATGCCGTTGATCGGCGCGCCAATTGACTGTCGGCTGACTGCTCGAGGGCGGTTCGGATCAGTGACCGCGCCGACCAGCACATGACATCGGCGGCTGCTTCCGCATCGAGGTGGTCAACGATTCCGGCCGGTTGGTGCCGCGCACCGGAACGTGTTCCGGCTGCTGCACATTTGCGGCACCCGCGACGGCATCATCAGCCGCGAATGCGTCTGGATGGATACCGCGGCCATCGTCGCCCAATTGTCCGCCTGATTCGGCGGTTGCCATCGGACCACTGAGCAGCACGTCGGGGCGGTTAACGCTGCCGCGTGAAAGGAGCAACGCCTACCGCCCAGGCTCTTTCGGGGAAATTTGCGGGTGTGACCGTCAATTTTGCCCGCGGTAACACCGCTGGTCGGCCAGTCGATAAACGCCACATCACCGGTGTTGCGCTTCTTCTCGGTACGAGATGACGTGCAAGAGCGAGCAAACTATGCTCGCTTCGGGTGGGGCTTGACCCGCGGCGGCGACGTCGGTTCAGCGACGAGAGTGGGGCCAAAGGTGCAGACGGTGCTGGGACTGTCGATGACATCTACCAGCGTCGGGTGGGTGCTTCTCGACGGACAAGGCCCTGACGCCGCCACGCTCGACCACGATGCCTTCGATGTCCAGTCTGGCGCCGGCGGTGACACATCCCAGCATGCGGCGGCCGCCCGCGGCGCACAGTCCATCGCAACGGCAAGCGGTCACAAGGTCGGATCTGTCCAGGTGACATGGACCGAGGACGTCGAGGCTGACGGCACGGCTCTGCTGAAATCATTGGCAGACTTGGGGTTTGACAACATACACCCCATCTCACTGAGTAAGGCGGCCCAGGCGTGGGGAATTGCCTCCGGCCGTGAAAACGAGTACACCAAGACCGGTCTATGCATTCTCGAGCCCGAAGCAGCGTCGATCATGGTCGTTGCGACCGGGGCCGGTTCGGTGCGCACCGCGGTCACCGATACCCGCGACACCGCTGAGGACCTCGTCGAGTGGCTCAGGACGGTTTTCCGCAGGGACGGCTGGCTACCGGAAAGCCTGTACCTTGTCGGCGCACTCGCTGATCTAGATAAGGTCACGGAGCCCATCGCCGAGGCCTTGCCGATACCCGTCTCCGATTCAGTCGACACCCAGCTGGCGCTTGCACGCGGTGCGGCGCTGGCAATGGTCAGCGGGCTCGATACAAGTTCCCCTCAGGCCGAAACGCCGCACGATCGGCCCTGGCGGGTCCCGCCTGCGAAGAAATCGACCACCCCGGCGGCTGCCGACACGGTTGTCTCGCCGTCGGTCAGCGAG
>JAJKIB010000131.1 GCA_021154745.1 Mycobacterium sp. | reverse complement strand
TCGAATGGCTTGCTGCGGATCGACTCGGTGATGAGTTCGACTGCCGCTTGCGCGTTTTCGATCAGCGGTAGCACGTCGGAGAAGCGGGGGTCGTCTGCCAATTCCGGAAGACCGAGGTGCTCGAACGCGTCACGAATATAGCCCGTCGGGCTGACGATGCAGAGGTTGATGGTGCCACCGTCCGAGGTCAGGTAGTTGGCCATGAAGGGATTCACGGTCGGGCCGACGGAACCGGGCATCACCGAGCGCATCGTCTCGCCCGTCTCCATGCCATGGGTCATGCTTGCGCCCCCCGCCCACCATGCCGTGCTCAGCAGGGACACGTCGATCTCAACCGCTTCGCCCGTGCGCTCGCGATGGAACAGTGCGGCGGAAATGCCGCCCGCGATGTTCATCCCGCCGATCGAGTCGCCAAACGCGGGAATGCCTTGCGAGAGCGCGCCGCCAAGTTCCTCCGGCGTCAACGCGTGGCCGACTCCACTGCGAGTCCAGAACGCTGTGCCGTCGAAGCCGCCGGTATCCCGTTCGGGTCCCTTGTCACCGTAGGCGCTGCCGCGGGCATAGATGATGTTCGGGTTCGCCGCGCGAATGTGTTCGACGTCGAACTTGTTCTTTTGCCGTTGCGCCGGCATGTAGTTCGTCAAGAACACATCGGCGGTCTTGGCGATCTCGTACAGGACTTCCTGGCCGCCCGGAGTGGACACGTCGATGCCGACGCTGCGTTTACCGCGATTGGGATGTTCGATCAACGGGTGCCGGTCCGGGTCGAGCTGGAAGCCGCCCATGTTGATGAAGCCACGCTGGGTGTCGCCGCGCGCCGGGTGTTCCACCTTGATGACGTCCGCGCCCCAGTCGGCGAGGATCGCCCCGGCCGCCGGAACGAATGTGAACTGAGCAACTTCGAGGACGCGAACGCCGTCCATCACCTTGATCAAGTGAGCCCTCTCCTGGCTGTTGAGATAACCTACTGTAATGGTTACAGTTGATCGTCCGGCAGAGTCCGATTGTACGAGGTGCAGGTGAGCGACGTCGAAGAACGGACCAGGACTAGCGTCGACCTCGGCAGGCGAGTAGCCAAGCGCGCCGAACGCCGGATGCTGATCGACGGTGAACTGGCGGCGGCGTCCTCCGGGGCGGAGTTCGACAACGTCAGTCCCGCGACGGGTCTGGTCCTGGGCAACACGAGTGCCGCCGACGCGAACGACATGGACCGCGCCATCGCGGCCGCAAGGCGTGCTTTCGACGAGACCGACTGGTCGACGAACCGCGCATTGCGCCAGCGGTGTCTCGAGCAACTGCAGTCAGCGATCGAGGCGGACAAAGAAGAACTGCGCGAGGAGCTCGTCGCCGAGGTCGGTTGTCCTGTCATGACGACCCAATCCGCGCAATTGGATTGGCCGTTGGCGGAGGCGCTGCGCTATCCCGTGCGGCTGATCGACGAGTTCGAATGGGAGCGCACACTCGAGGGCGGCGGATTGTTCGGCGAGCGCAATGTGCGAACTGTCGTCAAGGAGCCGGTCGGTGTCGTCGCTGCTATCACGCCGTCCAATTTTCCGGTCGAGGTGATCCTCAACAAGCTTGGCCCCGCCCTCGCGGCCGGCGACACCGTCGTGCTCAAACCGGACCCGAACACGCCCTGGAACGCCACCCGGTTGGGCCGGCTGGTCGCCGAGCACACCGACATCCCGGCCGGCGTGGTGAACGTCGTCCCCACGCCTTCCAACGAGGTCGCCGCAATGCTGGGCACCGATCCCCGCATCGACATGATTTCGTTCACCGGCTCCACCGCCGTCGGCAAGCTGCTGATGCGGCAGGGCGCCGACACCATGAAGCGGATGTTTCTCGAACTCGGCGGCAAGTCGGTGTCGATCGTGCTCGACGATGCGAACCCCGCGGCGATCCTCGGGGCCGCGATCGGAGTCTGCGTGCACGCTGGGCAGGCATGCGCGGCGACCACCCGCATGCTCGTGCACCGGTCGCTGTTCGACGATGCGGTCGCCAACATCACCGCTGCGTACGCGGCGGTCCCGGTCGGCGATCCCGTCCAGCCGGAAACCATTGTCGGACCGGTGATCAGCGCCGCACAGAAGGATCGCGTCCTTACCGCGGTCGAGCGGGCGCGCCGCGATGGCGCCTCGATAACCGTCGGTGGGGGTGAGGTCGGCAACCTGCCCGAGCACCTCAGCGGTGGGCACTATGTGGCACCCACCGTGATCGTCGGCGTCGACAACAGCTCGGCGATCGCACAGGAAGAGGTCTTCGGACCGGTGCTCTTGGTAATGCCGTTCGACGACGACGACGAGGCGGTGCGCATCGCCAACGACAGCGCGTACGGGCTTGCCGGCGCGGTCATGTCGAGGTCGATGGAGCGCGGGATGAACATCGCTCGCCGCGTCCGCACAGGTTCCTTCGGAGTCAACGGCGGAATGTTCTACGGGGCGGATGCGCCGTTCGGCGGCTACAAGAACAGCGGTGTCGGGCGGCAGTGCGGCATCGAGGGCTTCCAGCAGTATCTCGAGACCAAGACCATCGGCTGCCGGATGCCCCGACCGAAAGAGGGCTAATGGGCGAGGGTGTGGTTTGTCGCAGAAACTAGGTCGCCTCGATGAGATGCGCAGCGTTGTCGAGGATGCTGTCGAGGATGTAGTCGAAGTCGATGTCGTCGGCGAACCCGATGTATCGAGTGCCGTCGCTGCGCTGAGCGGGAAAGCCCTCCGTCTTCTGCTGTAGCCGCTGCAGCACGACCGATCCCCGCGAGTGCACCGAGATCGCCCCGTAGGTTTCGACGGCCTGGTCGGGCGTCAACCCCGCATCGACCAACGCGGCGACGGGTTGTTCGATCTCGTGTAGGGCGCCGTGCAACGCCTGCCTGCCGTAGTGCCCGCGAATGAGGACGAGGTCGCACAGAACGGGGTCGTCGAGAAATTGCCTCCGCATCGTCAGCGCATGGTTGCGCAGTGACTCACGCCAATTGGATGCATCGATACCGGGGAAGGTGAACTCGTATTGTGAGAGCGCGCGGTCGGTCATGGCGTCGAGTAGTTCGTCCTTCTTGCGGAAGTACCAATAGATGCTCGTCACTCCGACATCCAGATGCCGTGCCAGAAGCGGCATGCTCAGGTTGTCGATGGAGACCTCCGCCGCCATCTCGAAGGCGCCTTTGATGATCTCGTCGACGGAGATGGATCCCCGTTCCCGTTGTCGCCGCTGTTGTGCCATCTGTCAGTCCACGGCGTCGAACGTCACCGGAATCGCCGTCGGTGACCGGAACGGTTGGCCCCAGATGTGCGGGTTGCCTTCGGTGATGAGCTTGATGTCGGTCAGCCGAGTCAACAGGCATTCCAGCGCGACGCGAGTCTCCATCCGGGCCAGGTGCAGTCCCATGCAGGTGTGCTCTCCGGCGGCAAAAGACAGGTGTGGCACCCGTTTCCGAAAAATGTCGAACTCCTCCGAACGCTCCCACCGCTTTTCGTCTCGGTTGGCCGAGCCGATGCAGACGTCGACGACCGCGCCGGCGGGCAGTTCGACGCCTTCCACTTCCGTGTCCTCGGCCGCATACCGTTGCACAGTGGTCAGCGGTGTCTCGAAGCGCAGACCTTCCTCGATCGCGGTCGCGATGAGCTCGTGGTCCTCTTGCACCGCTCGGAATTGATCGGGGTGGGTGAGCAAGAGGTAAAGCAGGTTTCCCGAGGACCGGTAGGTGGTCTCCAGCCCGGCAGGAAGCAGGAGACGCAGGAACGAGTAGATCGCTTCGTCGCTGAGTTTCTCGCCATCGATGTCCGCGGTGACCAGATCACCGATGACGTCTTCGGTCGGCTTGGATCGGCGCTGCTCGATTTGTTGCAGGAAATAGTCTTTCAGCGCCGCCGACGCCTCGAATGCACGCTTGTACTTGACGGTATAGCTGATCAGTTCGACCGCGCGTTTACGGAACCACGGCAGATCTTCCTCTGGCAGGCCCAGCAGCTTTGAGATGACGCGTGTCGGGAACTCAAATGTGAAGTCTTTGACCAGATCCGCCTCGCCGGCTTCCACGAACTCGTCGATCAGCGCGTTGACGACAGGACGGACGACCTCCGGCTCCCACCGCAGCAATGACTTCGACTTGAAGGCGGCAGAGACCAGATTGCGATGTTCCCAGTGCTTCTTACCCTCCATCGCGAGGATGGTCGGGCCGATGAACAGACCGATGGTGCTGTCGTAGATGTGGGAGTTGAACACCTTGCCGTCACGGAACACTCGGTTCACTGCGTCGAACGACACTGCGGCGTATTGGTGCTGCGGCAACATCGATTCGGGCGTCTTGGACCAGTCCATGACGCTGCCCTTGAAGACGCCGGATACTCGCCGCTTCTGGGCAAAGAGCGGATACGGGTCACGAAGGAGGTCGAACGTCTCGTCGGCCGTGACGTCCTGCACTGGGCTTTCCACCGCTGATCTCCAGCATCGTCGAACGGGCAGGCATCCTGCTATAGGTACTGTAAACCTTACAGTATAAGGCCTAGAGCTGAATGGGTGTCCCAGACGTCATGCAGTTGATGAAGCCGGCGTCGACGAGGATGTCCTGGCCGGTGATCCAGCGCGCCTCTGGTGAGCCGAGGAACGCGATGACCGGCACGATGTCGTCGACGCCGGCGTGGCGGCCGACCGTAGAGCGGCACATGTCGAGCACGTCCTTACCCATGGTCTGTTCGAAATCGGTAAGGATCGGGGTCTCTACGGGTCCCGGGCTCACTGTGTTGATCCGCACCCCGTACTTCGTCCACGCCGGTCCCGCGAGACGCTTCGCGTACACGATCACGGCCTGCTTCGACGTGCTGTACACCGGATAGTTCGGGTCCTGGTCCGCCTGCCAGTTTTCGACGGCCTCGGGGTCGGTGAGCTCCAGAAGCCCGGTCAGGACGTCGAGGCGCTGGTCCCAGCCAAGCGCGGCTGTCGAGGCGACGGCGACGACCGAGCCGCCCTGCCGCAGCAGCGGCAACATGCCTTCGATCATCAGCCGCATGCCAAGGTAATTCACCTTCAATACGTCGGCGGCCGGTGCCGTGCCTGGGATGCCTGCGACGTGGGCCAGCATGTCCCATCCCGAGCCGATCCGGCCCAGCAGAGCATTGATGCCGGCCGGGTCGCGCAGATCGCACTGCACATACTCCGTCGCAGGGGTCTGGTGTTCGCGCACGTCCACCGCAAGCACATGGTCGCCGTTGTCGTGGAAGCGTTTCGCAACCGCTGCTCCGATGCCTGACCCCGCGCCGACCACCACGACTTTGCGTTTCATTCGACCAACCCTTTCCGCCGCACTGGGCCGTCGGCGTAGCATCGAATGGCCGACAGTAAGGTCGACAGTAAACAATTCTGGTCCGCCAGACAATGACCAATGGGACGGGCGAATGAGCACCACTCAGGAGCGAGTTGACGGCACCGTCGTAGAGGCGACTGACGCCTTGGGCGCAATCCTCGAGCGTCAGCGCGCCGCGTTCCTGGCAGAGGGCCCGCCCACCGTCGCGGTGCGACGCAACCGCATTGATCGGTTGCTCGCGCTCGTGCTCGACCACGCCGACGAGTTCGTCGACGCGATGCAGGCCGATTTCGGCACCAGACCCAAGACGGGATCGCTGTTCACCGAGGTGCTCGGCATGGTTTCGGTGATCGAGCACACCAGATCCCAAGTGCCTCAATGGATGCGCGCGACCAAGCTGATGCGTGCCGCGCGACTGGTCGGACTCAAAGCGGAGGTGCTGCCGTCACCGCTGGGCGTGGTCGGGATCATCAGCCCGTGGAACTACCCGCTGCAGCTGGTCGTGTTGCCTGCATCGGCGGCGTTCGCCGCGGGCAATCGGGTGATGATCAAGATTTCGGAGATCACGCCGCGCACCGCTGAGCTGATGAAGGCCACGGCGCCAAGGTATTTCGACGCGACGGAACTCGACATCGTGACGGGCGGCCCCGAAGTCTCTGCCGCGTTCTCGAGCCTGCCGCTTGACCACTTGTTCTTCACCGGTTCGCCGTCGGTCGGCTCACTGGTGCAGCAGGCCGCCGCGCGAAATCTCGTTCCGGTGACCCTCGAGTTGGGCGGCAAGAATCCAGTGGTGGTGTCGCCCGATGCGGACATCAAGCGATCAGCCACCCGCATCGCCACGGCTCGAATGATCAACGGGGGACAGGTGTGTATCTGTCCGGACTACGTGTTCGTGCCCGACGATCGCCTCGACGCGTTCGTCGACATCGCCTGCGACACGCTGCACACCATGTTCCCCTCGATCGTGCCGAACGACGACTACTGCTCTTCGGTGAACGAGGCCAACTTCGACCGCGTCGTCGGCTTGATCGAGGACGCTAGGGTCAACGGCCCGACCTTGGAAACCATCGGTCCCCCAGGCGAATCGCTGCCCGACCGCTTCACGCGCAAGATCGCACCCACGATCGTGCGCGACGTCGACGAGACGATGCGAATCGCGAACGAAGAGGTGTTCGGGCCCGTACTCGTCGCGCGACCCTACTCGGACCTGACCGACGTCATCGACTACATCAACCAGCGGCCCTCGCCTTTGGTGGCGTACTGGTACGGCCCCGACAACGACGACTTCCGGCGCTTTGTCCGACATACCCGCAGCGGCGGGGTGGCGCGCAATGACTTTGGCGCACAGATGATTCCGTCAGCCGCGCCGTTCGGCGGAGTGGGCCACAGCGGGACGGGCGCCTACCACGGCAAGGCCGGTTTCGACGCGTTCAGCCACTACCGGACGGTGGTTGGTACCGACCTGCCGTTCAGCGTCACCGGCCGGGCCGCGCCGCCATTCAGTAATTCCACGCGGGCCGCTGTGGGCATGGCATTGTGGATGGCGCGCAGCCGCACACGCCGTCGGCTCAGGCGTCGCCGCTGATCGCCTGCTCGCGGGCCCACCGGTAGTCGGCCTTACCCGCCGGACTGCGCTCGATGACCGGCCGGAACACGATCGCTTTGGGCAACTTGTAGCGGGCGATAGTTTCGGCGGCGTGGTCGATCAGTTCCTGAGCCTCTGCGCTGGCGCCGTCGGCGAGCGCGACGATCGCCACGACTTCCTGGCCCCACCTCTCGCTGGGCCTGCCCGAGACCACCACGTCGGCCACCGCCGGATGCGATGCGATCGCCGTCTCGACCTCCTCGACGAAGATCTTCTCGCCGCCGGAGTTGATGGTCACCGAATCGCGGCCGAGCAACTCGATCGAGCCGTCCTCGAGGTGACGCGCACGGTCACCGGGCACGGAGTACCGCACGCCGTCGATCACCGGGAAGGTGGCGGCGGTCTTGGCCGCGTCGCCCTTGTAACCCAGTGGCACATAACCTCGTTGGGCAAGCCAGCCGATGCCGTCGTGGCCCGGCGCCAGGATCGCGTTGAGGTCCTCGGCCGCCACGAACGTGTCGGGTCCCGCGTTGAACTTTCCGGTCGCCACAGCGCCCGACGCCGACATATGGGTCATCTGCGCGCCGGTCTCCGAGGACCCCACACCATCGGCGACGATGAGGCCTGGTTTGGCATCGATGAGGAGCTGTTTTGCCGTCGGGGTCAGCAGCGCGCCGCCTTTGGCCACCACCGCGAGGCACGATAGGTCGTCGGCGCCGCTCTCGATAGCCGCCGCGAGCGGTCGGGCCATCGC
>JAJKIB010000130.1 GCA_021154745.1 Mycobacterium sp. | reverse complement strand
GATGTCCTGTCGCCGAACAACTCCTGACGCGGGTGGCCACCGACGAGAACCTGCACATGGTCTTTTATCGGAACCTGGTGAACGCCGCGCTCGATATCGCACCGAACGCGACAATGCAGGCGATCGCTCGCGAAGTCATCAACTTCCAGATGCCGGGAAGCACCATGCCTGGTTTCGCGGAGAATGCTCTGACGATCGCCAAGGCCGGCATCTATGACCTGCGATCGCATTTGGACGATGTCGTGCGTCCGGTGTTGCGGTTCTGGGGAGTGTTCGAGCGCGACGATTTCGACGGTGACGGAGCTCGCGCTCGCGACGAACTGGCGGCATTCCTCGATCTGGTGGAAGAAAAGGCGTCGTACTACGACCAGCGTCGCGAAGAACGAATGGCCACTTCGGCTCGGTAGCTCGCGGTAGATTTCGCGATCACTCGCGAGCTGGCCCTGATACTGTAACCGTTACAGTATCAGGCTGCAGCCGAGAACGTGAGGTGCCGACTTGTGACCACGCCTGCTCGCTTCGACGCGATCGTGATTGGCGCCGGATTCTCCGGCCTCTACGCGCTGCACCGGCTGCGCGAACTCGGCGTCCGAGCGCATGTCCTCGAGATGGCCGAGAACGTCGGCGGCACATGGCTGTTCAACCGGTATCCCGGCGCGCGGTGTGACATCGAGAGCATCGAGTACTCCTACAGCTTCTCCGAGGAGATTCAGCAGGAGTGGGTGTGGACCGAGACGATGCCGGCCCAGCCGGAGATCGAGGCAGTGTCGGAGCGGTTCCTCGGCGGGCTCAGTGCGGAAGGCGGCCGCCGATTGTGCGGGTGACTTGCTCGGCATAGCCGACAAGCAGGTCGATCCAAGCCTCGCACTGCGCCTGTGGCATGCGCACCGTCGGGCCGCTGATCGTGATCGCCCCAAGGATGTCGCCGGCGGCATCGAATACCGGTGCGGAAAGCCCGGATGCCGAGTCCTCGCGTTCGCCGGCCGTGATCGCATAACCGTCGGCTTTTGCCTGCGCGATAAGCCTGCGCAACTCATCTGGAATGGTGACCGTTCCGTCGGTCAGCGGTTCGAGCGGGGCGGCCAGGATTTGGTCCGCCAGGTCTGGACTCCAGGCGAGCAGGACTCGTGACGCGGAACCCACATGCAGCGGGATGACCTTGCCCACGTACATGTCTCGACGCAGTGCGTGGTGAGTCTCGGCGACCGCGACGCAGACCCTGAAGTTCTGTTCGACCTTGAAGAAGCAGGCCGTCTCACCGGTCTTGTCACGGATCTCCTTGAGCACCGGATTGACGACCGCCAACACATCGAGGTCCTTGAGGGCGGTGGCGGCCCAGTAGGACATCCGCACCCCGACTCGAATGCGATCACCCGCCCGGTCCAGCAGGCCCTGGGCCACCATGTTGCTCACGAGCCGCTGCACGGTGGAGGTGGGAAGCCCGGTTGCCTGCTGGATCTCGCCGAGCGTCATATCGGGGTGCGTCAGGGAAAACGCGTCGAGGATCTCCGTGATCTTGCCGAGCACCAGCAGTGGCTGCTGCTTGGATGAGGCGGCGGCGTCCTCGGTTGTCATGATGCGAATCTACCTGCGGTCACGCGGTCCGATCACTGCCGATAATCCAGTCGAACGCCTTGGACTTGGACCGCGCGCCCTGAGCGGTCCGGGAGCGGTTCGGCTCGCCCAGTTCGGCGAGGAGCTGTTCGGTGATGTGCACCATCGATTCCAGGGTGGCCGGTGTGAACCAGTCCGGCCGGGTCGCGAACAACAGGTCCTCGCTGGAGGTATTGCCGCTGGCGCCCGGCGCGAACGGGCAGCCACCGAGGCCGCCCAGTGATCCGTCGACCATCGTGGCTCCGGCGTCGATCGCGCCGAGCGTGTTGGCCACGCCCAGTCCCCAGGTGTCGTGGCCGTGAAAGACGATGCGCCGCTGGGGGCTTCCTGCCTTCAGGCCCGCGATCAGGTCGGTCACCTGCGTCGGGACGGCCTGCCCGATGGTGTCGCACACGACCACGTCGTCGGCTCCCGCAGTGCGTGGGTCGGCGGCGATGCCGATCACCCGCTCGGGGTCTGTCAGGCCCTCGAACGGACATGTGAACGCCGTGGCGATGCACAGCTGGATGGCGCCGCCGACTTCCTGCGCGATCCTGACTGCGTCGGGCATCGCTGCGACGCTGTCCTCGGTGCTGCGCCCGATGTTGGCCTTGTTGTGCGAGTCCGACGCCGAGAAGCAGTACTGGAAATTCCGTGCGCCGGCCGCCGCCGCTTTCTCGACGTGCCGTGGCGTTGCTACCCAGATCCAGCAGTGCTTCAGCTCATCGGCATCTAGGGCCGCGATGACGTCGAGCGTATCGGCAAGCGGCGGAACGAGATCCGGCCGTGCCATGGAACCGACTTCCAGCGAGGGTACACCCAGGGCCAGCAGCTCACGGACGATCTGCACCTTGCGCTCGGTTGGCAGCATCTTCGCGGTGAGTTGCAGCCCGTCGCGCAATGTCACGTCACGAAGTTCGGCGCGCGGCGTATACGGACGAGGAGTCATGTCAGCGCTCCTATCTCGTCGTCGCTGAGGCCCAGCACCGACGCCACCACCTCACGGGTGTGTTCGCCGAGGTCAGGTCCGACGTTGCGAATCGGCAGCGATGACCCGCCGATCACCGGCACGATGCCGGGAAAGCCGACGGTCTTGCGCTGCGGGTGGCCGGTGTCAACGTCGAAGTGCTGGATCATGTTTCGCGCCTCGTACTGTTCGTCGGCGCAGATGTCGGCGGCGGTGTAGATGGGGCCGGACGGCACACCCGCCTCGTCCAGCAGCTTGAGCGCCTCGTCGCGGCTGTGCTGGACGGTCCACTGCCCGATAGCCACGTCGAGTTCCTCGCGCCGCAGCCAGCGGCCGGCGTTGGACTGCAGCTCTGGGTCTTCTGCGAGGTCTGGGCGCCCGATGGTCTGCATGTAGCGCTGGAAGATCGCGTCACCGTTACCCGCGACGATGATGCTGGTGCCATCGGCGCAGGGATAGGCGTTGCTCGGCGCGATGCCCTCCATCCGCCCGCCGACACGTTCCCGCGTGACGCCGTAGGCCAGATAGTCCGGCACCAGCGACTCCATCACCGACAAGACGGATTCGTTCAGGGCAACATCGATAACACGTTGCGGCAGTGGTACTTTGACGCGTTCCCGCTGGAACAGCGCCATCACGGTGCCGAATGCGGCGTAAATGCCGGCGATCGAGTCGCCAATCGACACACCGGTGCGCACGGGTGGCCGATCGGGGTCGCCGACCAATTCGCGCAGACCGCCGAACGCCTCGGCCACCGCGGCGAATCCGGGCCGCTCCGCCAGCGGTCCGGTCTGGCCGAATGCGGAGATCCGGGTGATCACCAGGTTCGGGTTCACCCGGTCGAGCTCGTCGGGACCGAGACCCCACTTTTCCAACGTGCCGGGCCGGAAGTTCTCCAGCACAACGTCGCAGTGTCGGACGAGGTCGAGCACGAGCTCACGGCCCCGCTCGGTCCTGAGGTCGAGCACGACGGACTTCTTGTTGCGGTTGATGGTCCGGTAGAGCATCGACGTGTCTCCGGAGTACAGCCGCCAGTTGCGAAGTTCGTCGCCGGTGACCGGCCGCTCGACCTTGATGACTTCTGCGCCGAAGTCGGCAAGCATCCGGCCGGCGGTGGGCGCCGCGATGTAGTTGCCGAGTTCCAGCACCCGCACTCCGGCGAGTGGACGAATGGCATTGGTGTTCAACGGTGTGTCTTCCTTGGCATCTCAGAACAGGACACTCATCGGCAGAATGAGCAGGATCGCCACCACGGATGCCACGGATACGCCGACCGTGACGGTCTTCAGCGCGCCGCGCGTCGACTGGCCCAACAGCGACTGCAGCAGCCAGAACGTATTACTGGTGACGTGCACGGCGAACAGCGAACCGGCGCCGGCGGCGAGGGCGATCAGCACGGGGT
Source organism: Mycobacterium sp. (assembly GCA_021154745.1). GTDB lineage: Bacteria > Actinomycetota > Actinomycetes > Mycobacteriales > Mycobacteriaceae > Mycobacterium. Next base: position 1,985 of record JAJKIB010000130.1, on the reverse strand, counting down.
CAAGGCCGATGATCGGCGCGACGGGCGCGAGGATGCCTGCCGACGTGATCGCGGAGATCGTCACGGAGCCGACTGCGACGTGTAGCGCGGCGGCGATCGCCCAGACGACGAGCAGAGGCGCGGCAGTGCTGGCGGTGAAGTACTCGCCAAGGATGTCGCCGAGGCCGGCCGCTTTGATGGTGGCGGCCAGCGAGCCGCCCACCCCGGTCAAGATGAGGATCTGACCGCTCTCCTTGAAGCCGGTGGCGATCGCCTGCTGAATGCGTTCTACGCCGAGCGTGTATCGGCCGACGAAGCTGGTGCCGATCAGGCCGATCAGCAGCGCGATGACGGGCGAGGAGATGAACTTGACGATCGGGTTGTGGATGTCGGCGGCGTCGAGAATCGCCCCCGACGCGATGAGTAGGAGAGACGCCAGCATGGGGGCGAACAGCACGATCAGCGGTGTCTGGGCACGGGTGACAGTAGCCGTTTTGGTGGCGACGCCGCCGCCCGTCGCGCCCTCCTCGTCGTCGGGTGTCGGTGTGGCGCTGGAGCTTTCGACGTCGGCGTCATCGAGGGGTTCGGGATCCTCGCCGAGGAACGCCTGCTCGTCGCGCTCCGGATTCCACCAGCCGTGGTTGAACAGGAAGGACATGATCGCGACGGCGATTGCGACGGTGGGGATCACAAGCAGCACACCGAACAGCAGCATCTTGCCGAGGGGCACACCGAGCAGGCCCGCCAGCGCGAGCGCGCCCACACCGGGGACGGTCAGCACGATTCCGCATTCGAGGCCGATGGCCATGGCGGTCGCCATGCGCGCGGTTCCGTTCTTGCCGATCTTGCGGGCCAGGCTGCGGCCCAGCGGCGCCGAGATGACAAGCAGCACATCGAGAAAGATCGATTGCAGCAGCGTCGCGATGGTCAACGACATCGCATAGGGCATGCGCGTTGGCCCGAAAAGCTTCAGCAGTGTTTGCACCAGTCGCTGAATGGCGCCCGTCTGCTGCAGTATCGCGCCCATCAACACGCCGAACGCGATGAGCAGGCCGACCTCGGCCATGATGTCGCCGAATCCCGTCATGATCGAGTCGATCGTCTTCTCCACGCCAAGGCCGACCGCCAGGCCGAGGTAGGCGGATCCGACCACCAACGACACCACCGGGTTGAACTTGAAACGCACGATCATCACGACCACCGCGATGATCGCGACCGCGGTGTTGATGACGATGGCGGTGTGTGACATGAATACGGCCCCTTCGAACGGCTTCTCTGGCGCGGTGATGTGCGACATAGCGGATAACAAATGTGACGCACAACGCATCCATATTATGAGCATATACCCACGATATAAGCAAGAGACTAACCGCAAGCCGTCGTGAGCTGGGGTTTCGTCATCAGCCGCGCCGGGTCAGTGGGGCGACGAGCCGCCGTAGTCGCGAATGAGCCGGCTACGGACGTACGCCAGCTCTTGGGTCATGTCGTACGGGTAGGCCTGCATGATCCATTGGTACGCGGTGCCGAGAACGGCCGCGCCGAAGTCGTTGACCGCTCGTTCGATGTCGATGTCGGGACGTACGGACCCATCGGCGACGCCGTCGCGCAGACCCGCCTCAACCGTGTGTGCTGCTCGCTCGAGCCACATGCGAATGCGAGGACCGGCCGGCGACGTCGTTTTGACCGCCTCGAACGTCAACACGAATATCGCCCGCACGAGGTCGGGGTCCTCAGCGTAGAGCTGCGTTATGCGATCGACGTGGGCGAGCGCTTGCTGCAGGCCGCTTGACTCGGGATCGACAGCCGGGCTGAGTTTCTTCTCGTATTCGGTGGCGAACAAGGCCTCGAGGATGGCGTCCTTGCTGCCGTATCGGGCGTGCACCATCGCTCGGCTGTATCCGGCACGTCGGCCGATTTCGGCGGCCGTCGCTGCCTCCCAGCCCTTTTCGGCGATCAGCTCGACCGCGGCATTCAGAAGCCGACGACCCGAGATTTCAAGGCGCTGG
>JAJKIB010000129.1 GCA_021154745.1 Mycobacterium sp. | reverse complement strand
CGGCGGTGCGGCTGGCGGCAGCGGTGGCCATGGCGGGGGCATCCTCAGCCCCGGCGGCGACGGTGGCGCCGCGACCGGTAGTGCCGGTGGCACTGTGGTCATCGCTCCGACGCAGACCACGAGTACGACCGCGGGTGGCGACGTCACCACGGTCGACACCCACGGTGGCGACATCTCCGGCAGCGTCGACGCCAGCCACGACGACAACTCGACCGGCCACAACACCGACAACTCGGTGCACGACAGCCACAACGACAACTCGACGCACGACAGCCACGATGCGACCGTCGACACCCATGTGGACGTCAGCAACGACGTCGGCATCTTCTGACCGACAGACAACCAAATAGCGCAGCTGGCGGGGACCAATCTCAGGTCCCCGCCAGTTGGCACGCCTACCGTTAGTGCAACGCGGCAATACAAAAAGGGACACCATGACGCAGACGAACGACCCCCGCAAGGTCAAGGTCATCGTTGAGCTGATCGACCACACCAGCAAGATCGCCGAAACCCAGGACCGCGGCGACCTGGTCGAGCGGATGGCCAAGGCCCAGGCGCGGATCACCGACCCGCAGATCCGGATCGTGATCGCCGGCCAGCTCAAGCAGGGCAAGAGTCAGCTGCTCAACTCGCTGCTGAATGTGCCCGTCTCCCGCGTCGGCGACGACGAGACCACGGTTCTCGCCACGATGGTGTCCTATGGCGAGGAGGCCACGGCGAAGCTGATCGTCGCGGGCGCGGCCGAGGGCGAGCCCGATGCGATCGAAATCCCGATTGCCGACATCAAAAAAGATCTGCGACGCCACCCTGCGGCCGGCGGCCGACAGGTATTGCGGGTCGCGGTAACCGCGAACAGCCCGCTGCTGAAGGGCGGCCTGGTTTTCGTCGACACCCCGGGGGTCGGCGGACACGGCCAGCCGCATTTGTCTGCCACGCTCGGCCTGCTCCCCGATGCCGACGCGATGCTGATGATCAGCGACACCAGCCAGGAGTTCACCGAACCCGAGATGACGTTCATTCGTCAGGCATTCGAAATCTGCCCCGTCGCAACCATTGTCGCCACCAAGACCGACCTGTACCCGCACTGGCGGCAGATCGTCGAGGTCAACAAGGCGCATCTGCAGCGCGCGGGCTTTTCGATGCCGATGATTCCGGCGTCGTCGCTGCTACGCAGCCATGCCATCCAGCTCAACGACAAAGAACTCAACGAGGAGTCCAACTTCCCGGCCATCGTGAAATTCCTCAGCGAGACGGTGTTGTCTCGCGAGAACGACCGGGTGCGCGATCAGGTGCTCGCCGAGATCCGGTCGGCTGCCGAGCATTTGACGCTTGCCGCGGATTCCGAGCTGTCGGCGCTCAACGATCCGGCCGCCCGCGACCGGTTGAAGGCCGAGCTCGAGCGGCGCAAGACCGAGGCCCAGGAGGCGCTTCAGCAGACCGCGCTGTGGCAGCAGGTGCTCAACGACGGAATCGCCGATCTGACAGCCGATGTCGACCACGACCTGCGCGGCCGGTTCCGCGCCATCTCCCAGCACACCGAGCACGTCATCGACACCACCGACCCCACTCACCACTGGGCCGAGATCGGCGCCGAGCTGGAGAACGCGATCGCCACCGCCGTCGGCGACAACTTTGTCTGGGCGTATCAACGCGCCGAGGCGCTTGCTCAGGAAGTGGCGCGAACGTTCGTCGAGGCCGGCCTCGAAGCGATTGAGATGCCGCAGATCGACGCGCGCGAAATGGGCGCAGGCTTCGGCGAACTGAAGTCGCTGGGCAAGCTGGAGGCCAAGCCCATCAAGGCCGGGCACAAGATGGTCACCGGCATGCGCGGCTCGTACGGCGGCGTGCTGATGTTCGGCATGTTGACGTCGTTCGCCGGGCTGGGCATGTTCAACCCCCTGTCGCTGGGCGCCGGGCTTCTGCTGGGCCGCAAGACCTATAAGGACGACATGGAAAACCGCATGATGCGGGTACGCAACGAGGCGAAGATGAACATGCGAAAGTTCATCGATGACGTCTCGTTCGTCGTCAACAAGGAATCGCGCGACCGGCTCAAGGGAATTCAGCGCCAGCTGCGCGACCACTACCGTGGCATCGCCAACCAGACCACCCGCTCGCTGAACGAATCGCTGCAGGCGACCATCGCGTCGGCGCAGCTCGAGGAGAACGAGCGCAACACCCGCATCCGGGAACTCGAGCGTCAGCTCAACATTCTCAAACAGGTGACCGATCACGCGGTCAAGTTGGCGCCAGGCGTCACCGAAGCGGCCCGCGAACCCGTGGGCACCACGTAAACCACCACCGGTGGGAGTCCATCATGTCGATCCTCGATTTCACGACTGGCTTGTTCCGCGATCCAGCCAATCTCCGTTCGTTTATCGATGACCCCGACAAAGCGCTCGACGAGGCCGGACTTCCCGACGCCACGCCCGAGCAGGTCCACGACCTTCTTCCGATGGTGGCCGAGTCCATGCCGCCCGACCATCCGCTGCAGACGGTCGTGCATGCGGCCGATCCGCTGGCGGCGCTCGTCGAGTTGGACATCGACGAGCTCATCGCCGACGTCCACCACCATCACCATCAGACGCTGCTGATCGAGAAGGTGCTCGGGCCCGCCGAATGCCGACCCGGCGACGACGAAGACGACGACGAGCCTGACGAGACAATCCATGTCCGCCACTGGGACCCGGTTGATGAGGGCGACAAGGCCCTCGGTGACGTGTTCACTCCGCAGATCGAAGAAGGCGAACCGGAGCCGGCCGACCACTACCCCGAAGACCGCCTCGGCGACGAACCCGGACACGATCACGCGCTCGACGACGGCGGGGTCGACCTCGATGTCAGCGCTCTCGCTTGGGGCAAGGCCATCGAATAGGCCCGCGGTGCATAAGCTGGACCTCCGGTCATTGCCGAGTGGGAGGACAGCCGAGGTAGCGCGAGATGAGCACGAGCGATCAGGTGCGCGCGATCCTGGGCGGAACCATCCAGGCATATCGCAACGATCCGGCCTATCGACAGCGGCCCGACGTGCACAACGAGCTGGAGCGTATCGGATATCGCTTGAACCAGCCGATCCGTATTGCGCTGGCCGGCACGCTGAAGGCAGGCAAGTCCACGCTCGTGAATGCGCTTGTGGGCGAGGACATTGCGCCCACCGACGCCACCGAGGCCACCCGCATCGTGACGTGGTTCCGGCACGGCCCCATCCCGAAGGTGACGGCCAACCATCGCGGCGGCCGGCGCTCGAATGTGCCGATCGCGCGCGGCTCGAACGGATCGGCCGGGCTGACGTTCGACTTCGCCAGCCTCGATCCGGAGGACGTCGTCGATCTGGACGTGGAGTGGCCCGCCGCCGAGCTGATCGACGCGAGCATCATCGACACGCCGGGGACGTCGTCGCTGTCACGCGACGTGTCCGAACGCACCCTGCGGCTGCTGGTACCCGAAGACGGGGTGCCGCGCATCGATGCGGTGGTGTTTCTGCTGCGGACGCTGAATGCCGCGGACATCGCGCTGCTCAAGCAGATCGGTGAGCTGGTCGGCGGATCGGCCGGTGCGCTCGGCGTGATCGGGGTCGCCTCGCGGGCCGATGAGATCGGTGCAGGCCGGATCGACGCGATGCTGTCGGCCAAGGACGTGGCCAAACGGTTCACCAACGAGATGGACAAGACGGGAATCTGTCAGGCCGTCGTGCCGGTGTCCGGGCTGCTGGCGCTGACTGCCCGCACGTTGCGGCAGAGCGAGTTCGTCGCGCTGGAGAAGCTGGCCGGGGTGGACGCGGCCGAGCTCACCAAGGCCATGCTGTCGGTGGACCGGTTCGTGCGTGAGGACAGCGGGCTGCCGGTCGATGCCGCGACCCGCGCCGCTCTGCTGGACCGGTTCGGCATGTTCGGCATCAGGATCTCGATCGCGGTGTTGCGCGCCGGTGTCAGCGATTCGGTGGCGCTGGCCGACGAGCTTTTGGAGCGCAGTGGATTGGTGGCGCTGCGCGACGTCATCGACCAGCAGTTCGCCCAGCGCTCGGATCTGCTCAAGGCGCACACTGCGCTGCTGTCGCTGCGGCGGTTTGTGGAGACCAACCCCATCTATGCGACGCGCTACATCATCGCCGATATCGACCCGCTGCTCGCCGACACGCATGCCTTCGAAGAGCTTCGGCTGCTAAGTCAATTGCGTTCGCGCCAAACGACATTGAACGAAGACGAGATGGCGTCGCTGCGGCGGATCATCGGCGGCTCCGGCACCGACGCCGCCAGCAGGCTGGGTCTGCAGCCAGAGGCGCCCTACGACGGGCCGCGGGCGGCGTTCGCGGCGGCTCAGCGCTGGCGTCGCCGCGCCGATCACCCCCTCAACGATCCGTTCACCACCCGCGCCTGCCGGGCCGCGGTGCGCAGCGCCGAGGCACTGGTCGCCGAATACGCCGCCCGCGGACGTTAATTCGCGCTCCCGAAAGTACGGTTGTTGTACACAAATCGCGAGTGCGGGCGTCAACAACCGTGCACTCGGCGGTCGGCAGTCAGGATGCCGCCAGCCTCGCGGCGTGGTCGGCTTCGTCGGGACGGACACCGCTCGCACCACACGACTGCACCATCCACCTGGTGACCCGGCCGTCGGGCCCCGTCAGGCGTCCCGACGACAGCGCCTCTGTGATCAACGAACGCACCCGCTGCTCGTCGGCGGGATCGGCGGCGAACAGCACCCGTAGCCGGAACATGTCGTCGCCGACGGGTGTCGCATCGGTGTGGTGCGGTGCCAGCGGGCACGGCGGCTCGTGGTCCCAATCTCCGCACAGCGCAACCGTTATCGCCCCGCCGGGCGCGCCGGAATCCCCGCCGGAATCGAGGATCACGACGGCGTCGTGGGCGTAGGCGGCGCGAGTCACGTCAGGTGGGCGGCGGGACCGTGACTGTCTGGGTGACGGTGCTGGTACTCGTACTCGTGCTGACGCTCGTGCTCACGCTGGTTTCGGTCGTCGTCGTGGTGGTCGTGGTCGTCGTCGTGACGCAGGTAATACACACAAGCGCGCAATCTAAACCAGT
>JAJKIB010000128.1 GCA_021154745.1 Mycobacterium sp. | reverse complement strand
GTCTTGAAGAACTCGTCGGCCCACTCCGAGAACAGCTGCCAGTCCTGTTGAGGAGCGCCAAGCAGCTCGCAGATGACGGGAACCGGATATGGGCGCGCGATGTCGGAGACGATCTCAGAGCGTCCAACGGCCATCAGCGGATCGGTCAGCTGGGTGATGATGCCGGTGATCGTCCTATCCAGACGCGCGACCGACCGTGGGGTGAACGCCTTGGACACCAGTCGGCGAAGACGCGCGTGGTCCTCACCGTTGACGCTCAGGAGGGACGCGGTGACCCGATCCCACAACGGCCCCGACGTGATGCCCTGCGCCTCGAGGCCAAGCCCGGGCGGCGGAGACATCCGGTGATCGCGCAGCGCGGTGTGCGCCAGCTCGTATCTCAGAATCTCGGGCCCGTGCGCGCCCATGGCGATCGGCGATTCCTGGCGCGCTTGCTTGAGGGCCTCGTGGGCAGCCTGGGGAGTGGGCGCATCCTCGTACGACACGGTGGGGAGGTCGGCCTCGAAAACGGTCGGGCACGTGATGCTGGCGACGGTCATCCTGACTCCTAACGCGGGACGCCTTCATGGTCTGGCCGCACCAGGGGGACCGATAGCGTAGGTGCATACCTGCTTTTCGGAGGTGATCGCGTGCGGATACGCGTCTTGGGCGCCCTGGCGACTCTGTGCACCACCATCTGGGCTTCTCCCGCCGCTGCATTCGCATCGCCGCCGGTGCCGCCGGTGTCCGACGCCGCACGGGCGGCCGGATTGGTGGACGTGCGCACCGTCGTACCCGACGCGGTGATCGATCTTCGGTACGCGACGCCGAACAACTTCGTCGGGGCGCCGATGTACCCCGCCGACGCCCGCTGCTTGGTGCACGAGTCGATGGCGCAGGGGCTGGCCGCCGCCGCGGCCGTGCTGCGGCCGAGGGGCGAAGTGCTCGTGTTCTGGGACTGCTATCGGCCGCATGACGTGCAGGTGCGCATGTTCGATGCGGTGCCCGACCCGAACTGGGTGGCCCGGCCGGGGCCGTACGCACGCAGCCACGAAGCCGCCCGGTCTGTCGACGTGACGATCGCAAACGCCGGCGGCGTCGTCGACATGGGCACCGACTTCGACGACTTCACCCCGCGCGCCCTTGCCTACGCGACCGAAGATGTCAGCGCCGCCGCGCAGGCCAACCGTGCGCGATTGCGGGACGCGATGGAGGCCGGCGGATTGACGGTCTACAAGGGGGAGTGGTGGCACTTCGACACCAGCGATGCCTACCAGAAGCGCCCGATTCTCAATGTGGCTGTGAATTAGGTGATTCGATCATCGCGTGCAGAGATCGATCGCGGCCTAACCACCCGTCCGCGTCCATAAGCAGTACCCGCTCATCTCTATTGAGAAGAGCCGCGGTACCAGCTGGAATGAAAGCGGTTGCCCTTTCTGGCTTTCCATCGCTTGCGGCGGACCGACGATTCCTGGGCCGACGACGGCTCGTTGCTCGGCGCGGCAACTGCTGTTCGCGTCCATCGGTCGGGCGATCCAGTCGCCCGACGCAACGTTGGGGTTGCGCAGTCCTTCGCCGTGCAGCGTTATCGAGGGACCGTAGCTCAACCATCGGTCGTTGGGCGGTTGCGGAGTCGTAACGGCTTGCCATTGTTTGTCGAGGCACTCCAGCGGCGATTTGTCGTCCGGCGGCCACGTCATTGCGTCAGTTAGGTCCGATGCACACGGCGTACCGGGTTGCGGCACTTCGGGATCAGCCGATGCGACGGCCGGCGTCGAAAGCAGAAGCGCCAGCGTTGCAACCACAATCGCGACTGTTCGCACCGATCTACACCTTCGAAAGGTCCGTACGCATCAGCATCACGTTGTATTCAGACCACAATGACAGGTTCCAGTAGAGGTCGGTACCGGTACCCATGGTCGACGGCGACCAGGGATGCATCATCGGCGCGTAAATTCCCCCGTTCTGCTGGGCCATCAACACCTTTGCAGATGACCACGTCCCCTGCGGCGTGTCCGACGTGCGCATCACGATGTTGTTGAACTGATCGCCGTAGAGGACGACGTACTTCTTCAGCGACTTGTTGTACTGCACCGACATCTCGCTGACCTGGTTACCGGGATTGGCGACGCCGCAGGCGCCGGTGTCCTGCCCGAAGACCGGGGTGGCCTTGCTGGGATTGTTCTTGTACCACGCGCGCGTGCGCGCGCTGTAGTAGTCGTACTTGCTGAGGTCGAGGATGTCCTTCTCGGCGACGCGCGACAGGTATGCGGCGCCCTGGCGGCCATTAGGGGTGCCGTACACGTAGACGTAGCCATCGCCGGGCCGGACGAACGCCGACTGTTGGAAGTTCTTGTTACCGCTCCAGGCTTGGTTGTACCGGACGCTCTGCGGCGCGACGGTCCAGTTCTCGCCGTTGTCCGTCGAGTATGCGATCGCGGAATAGTTCGTCGTCCACTGGCCGGGCGCGCCCCACTGGGTCACCGACATGAAGCTCATGTACTGCGTGACGCCGAGCTCGGTGCCCGGCGTCGGGATCGAGATACCCGCGGTCGGGATGAGGGCCACCCCTGCGGGCAGACCGCTGGGAAAGATGACCTGTCGCGCCCGGTTCGGATACCCGTCCGGGCCCAACGGCGCACCGCCGAACCAGTTGCCGGTGTACCACTGCCCGTTGGGGATGGTGATTCCGTTGGACAGGTCGATGTCAGAGCTCCGCAAAATCGTGTTCGCGCGCCAATCCGCTGAGTTGGGGCCGCCGAACGTGTCGCCAACGGCGATCAGTACCTGGTGCTCATTGACGTCCAACGTGGCGGGATTGTCGGGAATGCCGTTGTCCCACATGGTCCCGACGTCTGTGCCGTAGATCGAGTAGCGGGACAGGGTGTTGGCAAGCGTCGGGTCGCCGTAAACGTAACCGCCCGTCACCCAGCCGACGAACTGCGTCGAGGGGCTCACCTGCGCGCTGGGGAACGGTAGATACGGCGGGTTGGCGGTTACGGCGGCCGCAGCCGTCGCGAAGGTGGCCATCCCCGTGTTGTCGACGGCGAGGCTGGTGGTCTGTGGCAGCGCCGAGACGTTCTCCGCGGAGCCGCTAGTCAAGCCGTTGAAGAAGTTGTCGAATTCCTTGCGGGCGAACGCCAACAGGCTCCATATCAGCGGAGGGGCCGGCGTCGTGGGTGCGCCACCGGCCAACGGATTCAATACGAATTTGATGACGCTGGACACCAGGTTGGTCACGGCCGTCAGCGGATTCTGCGGCGCGGTGGCGACCGACGGTTGCGACGTCTCGACCGATGAGAGCTGTGCACCCATCATCGGCGACACCATCGTCGGCGAGGCCGCGGCGAGCGTGCGGGCATCGGCGAACACAGCAACGGGATCAGCCGACTGCACCGTCACAGTCGGGTCTGCCACCGATTGGACGGTTCGCGCGGACGTCGAAGTGCCTTGTTCCGCCCCGTCTTTGGGAGACGCCTTCCTGCTGTTGGTCGGCTTCGGCTTCGGAACGTCCTGGGGATCAGAGGGTTCCGTGGGGTCTTCGGTCTCGGGTATCTGCGTCGGCTCCGGGGTCGGGGTCGCAGTCTTGGTCGGTTCGGCGGTGTGTGTCGGTGCGGTCGTCCCGGTGTTGGTCTGGGCACTCACCACGACGCCACCCGTGAGGGTGTTTGTAGTGGTGCTCGACGGCGTGGTGCTCTTGTCCTGTTCCGACGTCACCGGTGCGGTCGACGGTTCGGTCGAGCTCTGCGTGTTGGTGGTAGTGGTGCTCGTGTTGGTGTCGGTCGACCCGGCAGTGGCCGGCGTGTCAGTCGACGGTGGATTCGAGGTGGTGTCGTCGGCCGAGGCGACGCCATACCCGGTGGCGATCGCCGTGCCGACGCCCAATGCGACTGCCAGCCCCCCGACGCGACCGATATAGGCTGCGGCTCCCATGTTGTTCCTCCATGAAGCTTCTCCCCCGTCAATTAGCAATATGGGCCATTAAATCGAATGGAGGCCACGCGCACAGCAAAAGCGACAAACGTCCCAAAAACAACAGCCGTCGCTGTGGTGTTGACCTTGTTGGGCTTTTCGCACACTCTTTGCGTAGTGAGCTATGTCCGCTACGGGGAAAGGCCGGCCTTTCGGAGCGCTTGCTCGTAGAGGTCGATCGCCTCGGTGAGGCCGTCACCGACCCACGCGTCGACGAGTCCGACCCGGTCGGCGACCAGTTGGACCCGGTTCACCCACACCTGGAAGTCGTCGTCGTGGCGCAACGCGTCGATCTGCTCCCGCGTGCCCTGAATCAGGATGAAGCCGCCCAGTTCGGTGGTCTGCGGCTTGAGGATGGCGATGTCGAACCGCTCGATCAGCCGATCTTGTTTGAGGCGGTCGAGGTACCCTCGGGTCTCGTTGAGCAGGTCGAGGGCTTGTCGTTCCCGGCCCTGCGTCGGAAGCCCCCATGCGATCCAGAATCCCGCTTCGGCCATGGCCCCTACCTTAGGGGCCGAAAGGTTTGTGACTAGCAAACAGCGGGGTACATGATCAACTGGCGGCGATCGACCGCCGCCATTCGTTGTGGAGGAGTTCGCTTATGAACGGTCGCCGAATCGCTCGTCTCTTTGGTGCTGTGGTGGTCATAAGCGGGGCGGCTTTGCTGAGCATGCCCCTCCCATTCGCGTCTGCCCAACCCTGCCCGGACATCGAGATTGTGTTCGCCCGCGGTACCTCCGAGGCACCCGGTGTCGGCGGGATAGGACAGGCATTCGTCGACTCGCTGCGCTCCCAAGTCGGCGGCAGGGAGGTCGCGGTTTACCCGGTCAACTACTCCGCCGCCAGCAATTTCGACGACCGCATCGAATTCGCCAGAACCGTCGTCGACGGGATCAGGGACGCGGGCACTCATGTCGAGTCGATGGCAGCGAACTGCCCCAACACCCGGATGGTGCTCGGCGGATACTCCCAGGGCGCGGTGGTGGCGGGCTACGTCACCGCGGCCGTCATCCCCGAGGGAATACCTGCCGAATTCCGACCATTCATCCCCAACCCGATGCCGCCTCAGGTGGCCGACCATGTTGCGGCGGTTGTCCTGTTCGGCAAGCCGTCGGCTCAGTTCATGAGCAGCATCGGCGCGCCACCAGTTGTCATCGGGCCGCTATATGCGGCCAAGACACTCGACTTGTGCATTCCCGACGACACGATCTGCAACGGCACCCCGGCCGGCGGCCCCAGCATGGGGCACGCGTTGTATGCCGTGAACGGGATGGTCAACGAGGGCGCAACCTACGCCGCGGGCCGGCTCTAGGCTCGCGCGTTCAACCGACGACGCATCCTTCCTCGAGTGCCTGCTCCGCCTCTTGTAGCACGACGGACTGCGCCTTCTCGTAGATGCGCCAGGCATCCTCGGGGGTGTCTCCGACCGCGGTCAGGCCGACGCGGCCGCACTCGGTGAGGCAGCTGATCATGTGAAAGACCACTCCCGTTCGCCGAGCCTGGTCGAAATGCAGACCGTGTCGTACGACGACGTCGAACAGTTCGGGCACGGTCAGCGCCTTGAGCCGGTCGTCCTCGAAGTGGTCGGTCGCGACCAGATACTTGCTGCTGCCGCTGGGGGTCAGGAAGACCCCGCGGTCGCCGTCGTAGATGCCGTCGGTGAGGAATTGCAGGGTGAGGAACGGATGGGTGGTCCCGCCCTTGCGGAGGTTCAACTCGATCGCATACGGCGTCCATGCGCCCGTGCTGTCTTGCACCACAACGAAATCCACCGCAAACCTGCCGAGCGCACCGAGCTCTGCGAGGCGTCTTCCGATCACCATGGCGGGCTCTGCGATGGCCGCGGCGTAGTCGGGATTTGCCGGGAACACGCAACCGAGATACTTCTGGCCGCTCGCGCCACCGAGAAGCTGGTCGTGGGTGGAGAGCAGCTCGACGGTGCCATCGGGCAGTGCCCGCATCTGGACGCTCGGACTGGTCAGTGCTTCTCCGGTGATCCGCTCCTCCACGATGCCGCCATGCTTCTCAAAGGCTGCCAGGTAGACCTCGACAGAAAGGGATTCCGCCTCTGGCTGCAAGTTGAGCACGCGATCCCTGATGACGGCGGCTTCGTCCGGCGAGTCGGGGGCAGGCAGCTCGCTCAGGTCCACCATCGCGTTGCCCGCGCCAGACACGCCCTCGTTGAGCTTCACGATCGCCTGGCGCAGCGACGGCCGCCTCGCGCGCATGCCTTGCACGCCCGCGACGATGTCGTCGACCGTGTGGAGATCCTCGGCGCCGACCGGACAGCGAACCCCGAGTTCCTCGAACATCCTGCGGCAGCCGGTCTTGCTTCCGAGGTCCTCGAGCCGCGGGTCCGCGCCGTACATCGGGATACGGAGGCTCAGCGCGACATCGCGCTCGAGCGGTGTGGTGTTGTAGGGGATCATGTGACTGCGGTCCTGGTTGGGGATCAGCGACCGGATTTCCCGCAGAAGTCGCGGCCGCGCAAGCAGTTTGGAACTCAGCGAGATCCCCGAGGCATCCCCGACCGGAACCAGCGTGAGCCGGGCGCGGGCATGGCTGGGAATCACCCCGGGCAGCAATCCGAGGTAGTACTCGATGATCGACTCGGACACCGGCTGCGAGGTCACATAGATCATGCGCAGCCGCGGTTGGCGGAGCAGCAGCAGCAGGAACAGTGCGCGTTCCTCCAAGGCAGACATGACGGTGCCGCTGCCGGGGGTGGCGCGTTCAATGCTGATCGAGGGGACCACCACGACCGATTCGTCCTCCAAGTCGAGCCTCATCGACTCCCAGACGGACGGCATCGTCAGCTGCATGTCGTCGAAGCAGCGATAGCGCTCGTCTTCGTCGAGCTGGGACAGTTGTCGACCCGGTTGGCTGGGTGCCTCTAGTTGTGTCATGTTTTCCCGTCCTTGGTTTTGAGCGCGCTGATGTTGTGGACCCGCACCGTTTTGCTGAACCCCTTGGGCTGTATGTCGCCCACCATTTCCGCCACGGCCACGTGCTCGGTGGCTGCGAGCACACGATCGGTGACGAGCACCTGCCAAGGCCCGGCGTCGGAGCACAACCGGGCGGCAAGATTGGTAACGCTGCCGATGGCGGCATAGTCGAATCGGCCCTCGAAGCCGATCCGGCCGAGCGTCGCAAAGCCTTGGGCGATACCGATTCCCACGGGAAGCTCGTAGCCTTTGCGCCGCCACCGGGCGGCGAGATCGGTCACGGCGTCGCGGATCTCCAGCGCCGTCCGCACCGCGCGCTCGGCGGCGTCGTCGCACGGAATCGGGTCGTTGAAGAAAACCATGATCCCGTCGCCTGTGAAGCGTTCGAGGGTGCCTCCGTACGAGTGGACCAGGGCCCCAATGGCGTGGTGATATTCGGCAAGTACGCCCATCACCTCCTCGGGCTCACTGGTCTCCGCGAAGGGGGTGAAATTCCTGAGATCGGTGAATAGGACGACGATTTCGCGGCGATGGCTGCCGAGCAGGCTCTCGTCACCGACGACGAGATCGGCCAGCTGGGGGGACAGGAAGTGGCGTAACCGGTTGGTGCGCTCCAACTCTGCGACCTGTCGGGCGACTCGCGTTTCCAATTCGGCGTTCCACTCGGCCAGCTCGTCAGCCTGCTGCCGGATGGTGTCGTGGTACCGCTTGATCCGCGCCAGTGATTTCACTCGGGCGAGCAGCTCGCTCTGGTCGAAGGGTTTGGTGACGAAGTCGTCGGCCCCCGACTCGAGGGCGGCGAGCCGCTGTTCGGACCCGCTGGCCGTGATCATCACGACGGGAAGGAATTCCGTCGCGGGATTCGATCGAATCCTCCGACAGACTTCGTGGCCGTCCATCTCTGGCATGACGATGTCGAGCAGGACGATGTCGACGTCTTCGGTTTCGAGCAGCGCAAACGCTTCCGCTCCCGATTGCGCGGTTAGCACCCGGTGGCCCCGGGGCGTGAGAACCGCATCGAGCAGCCGCAAGTTGGTCGGCTGATCGTCGACAGCAAGCACGGTCGCGGGAATGTCCGTCACTCCGCCCGTCCGTTCAGGAACGCCTCGATCTGGCCGGGTAGCGCGCGCACGCTGATCGGCTTCTCGACGTATCCGTCGAAGCCGGCGCGAGACGCCCGTTCCTTGTCCTCCGCCATTGCGAAGGCCGTCACAGCGACAACCGGCACACCCGGGCACAGCGCGCCCTGCCGCAACCTCCGCAGCGTCTCGGTTCCGTCGATGCCGGGGAGTTGTAGGTCCATCAGCACCAGATCCGGCGGATGGTCCTGGGCGGCGCGCAAGCCTTCCTCCCCGGACTGCGCCTCGATGACGTCGTAGCCGGCGAAGCTCAGCACGTCGCGAAACAGCTTGAGATTCAAGAAATTGTCCTCGACCACGAGGATGCGGCGTGGCGTCACAGCGCACCTACCTGCCGCAGGGCATCGATCAGTTCCTCGCGACGAATTGGCTTGCGGAGATAGGCATTTGCCCCAAGGGCCAAGCCGCGGGAGCGATCGTCGACGTCGGTCGCGATGACCACAGGGATATCAGCGGTGGCGGGATCCGCCTTGAGCTCGGCGAGCACCTGCCAACCATCACGTCGTGGCAGCCCGATCTCGAGTACGACGGCGGCCGGTCGGTCTTTGCGCGCCACCTCAAGAGCCTCGACGCCGTCCATGGCCCGCAGCACCCGGGTTGATGAACCATCCAGATAGGCCGAGTTGAGGTCCAGCGATGCCCGGTCGTCGTCGACGAGTAGGACGACCGGAAGATCATTGGAGCCGTTCGACCCGGCCTCCCCAGGCTTGAGCACGCCCGGGATGGAAAAGCCGAACGTGCTTCCCGCACCGGGGGTGCTCGTCAGCCACATCCGTCCGCCGAACAACCAGACGATGCGTCGGGAGAGCGTCAGTCCAAGGCCGGTGCCCTCTTCTTTAGGCGCACCCCGGCGGCCCTGCTGAAACGACTCGAAGATGCGTTCCTGGTCCTCGACGGGCACCCCGATGCCGGTGTCGGCGACCGTCACCACGAGGTCGGTCCCCTCGCGGCAAGCGCGGACAGACACGGTTCCGCCGTCGAGACTGAATTTGACGGCGTTGGAGAGCAGGTTGAGCACCACTTGCTTGAACCGCAGCTCGTCGGCCTCGATCGTTCCGATGTCGTCGGCGACCTCCACGGTGACGGTAATGGCGTGTGACGTCGCCCGCTCACGGACCATCACCATGCAGTATTCGAGCGCGCTGGTGACACTGAAATGGCTTGGCTCGAGCACCATTTGGCCCGCCTCAACCTTGGACAGGTCGAGGATCTCGTTGAGCAGCTCCAGGAGGTGCTTACCGGAGTTCCAGATGTCGCGCAGGTATTCGGCCTGACGCTCGTTGATCTCGCCGAACATCCGATCCAGTAGTACCTCCGAGAAGCCGATCACCGCGTTGAGCGGGGTCCGCAGTTCGTGGGACATGCTGGCCAGGAACTCCGATTTGTGTTGGCTGGCGACCTCGAGCTCGCTGGTCTTGATCTGCAGCTCGCCGAAGAGGCGTGCGTTGACGATGGCCAGCGCTGACTGTCCGGCGAACGTCTCGAGCAGTTCGACGTAGGGTCCGAAAGAGCCGGTGCTCCGACGACGGATCACCAAGACGCCCAAGATCCGGTCGCCGCGCAGAATCGGAATGGCGAGCAGCGACCGCCAACCGTCGCCGAACAAGACATCCAGATGGGGGTCGAGTTCGGTGTCAGCCAGATCCGGTACCTCGAGCGTCCGGTGGGCGGTTGCGGCCCGGCCAACCAACGTGGTTTTGCGGTCAATCGTGATGGCGCGCAGCGTTTTGAGTAACTCTGGGCTACTGCCGTATGCCGCGCGGACGTGGAACGAATCGCTTGACTCGTCGAACTCCATGATGGATCCGCCGTCGGTCCGGGTGAGCCGCACGGCGTTGCTGACGATTTGGTCCAGAACCTCGTCGAGGTCGAGGGTCGAGCCGACGGCGTCACCGACCTCGCGCAGAGCCTCCAGCTGCGCGACCTTGCTGGCCAGGGCTCGCCTTAGCGCGTCCTGTCGCATCACGATCGCGGCCTGAACAGCGAACTCCTCGAGGAGCTCGCATTCTCGGGCGTTAAAGGGCGCGACTTTGGTGCGCCACATGGACAGCACGCCGACTACCTCGTTCTGCAGCACCATCGGCGTGGAGAGCAGCGTGCGATATCCCGCAAGACTCTGCAGGTCGTGGCGCCCGTACTCCGAGTCGTTGAGCACGTCGGGAATTTGAATGATTCGCATCTCTTCGGCTGCGCGCCCGACGGTGGTCGAGCGGTTCCTGGCAAGCGGCTGGTCGCCCAGGAGCTGGCGAAAGTTCTCGGGGATCTTGCCCGTGGCGCGGGAGAGCCGGAACGCGTCGCCCTCTGGAATGTACAGAGTTGCGGCTTGTGCGCGGCAGAGGTGGGCGGCATGCTCAAGCACGGTGTCCAGGACGTCGCCGGGGTCGGCGCCGGCGCGACCGAGCGCCCTAAGGATTTCCCGGCTTGCCGCTGACTGCTCGCGGGCGTCTCGCAACGCAGCGTGCAGCTCCGTCGAAGCACGCGACGTGCGTGTCGTGCGTTCGCTTCGTTCGGCCACTGTGTCTCCCCCGGACATCTCAGTGTGTCCCACTTCGCTCGGTTGGACAGCAAAATTGGCAGTTTGCGTCAATTACCGCGGGCCAGGCGGTGCATATCCTGCCTGCGAGCCAAACGAGGGCGAAAGGCTGCCAATGAGCCACTACAAGGCCAATGTGCGTGACCTGGAACTCAAATCTATTTGAGGTCCTCGGACTCGAAAATGCTCTGGTCACAAGGTAATTCAGCGCCGGTGCGCGCCTGGATGGACACCGGCTGGCCACGGGTCGGGCTGCGCGATCAAACGAGTTCCTTTTCGGTGCTCAACCAGCGGCGTTGTTCCATCCTGTCGGGCCGCTCATGTTAGACCTGCTGTACCGGGTCGGAAACGCTCAGCAACGCCACTGGGCGGGCGTTGGGCATGGAACGCAACTGGGGTGAAGCGGTTCATCGCCTCGGGGAGTCGTTGGATGTCACCACGTGACGGGCAGTTCTTTCGTGCCGTAGATGCCTGATTCGCCTTTGAATCTCAGTGCGTCCGGCGATACCGCCAGCCGCAGTCCCGGCAGGCGCCGGGCCAGCGTGGCGAACGCGATCTGCATCTCGACGCGCGCAAGGTTCTGCCCGATACATTGATGGACGCCGTAACCGAACCCAAGGTGTCCACGGGTGTTTCGGTTGATGTCGATTCCTCTGGATTTTCGGCGAATTCAGGGTCCCAGTTCCCGGCAGGAAGGTTCATGACTAGGAAGTCGCCGGCGCGGATTGTTTGACCAGCGATTGTCAGGTCGTCGATCGCCACCCTGTCCACCTGGCTGTGCACGATGGTGAGGTAGCGCATCAGCTCTTCAACGATGTTCGCCACCACCGACTGATCGTCGGTTCGTCCCAGCCGCTCGAATACTTCGCGATGCTGCAGCAGCGCAACGGTTCCCAGCGTGATCATGTTCGCGGTGGTTTCGTGCCCGGCCTGCATCATGGCCGCGCCGGTCATGGCTGCGGTTTCGCGGTTGAGTTGGCCGGTCGCGACATAGTCCGTGGCGAGGCGGCTGATCAAGTCATCGCATGGGGCGTGCTCTTTGCGAACGACCAACTCCCGGATGTAGTTGAACATCGTCCCGAAGGCCTGCGCCTTCTGCTCGTCCGACGACTTGGTGTCGAGTGTGACCGTGGTATTGCGATGGAAGGGTTCGAGATCCTCGGACGGCACGCCCAGCAAGAGCGCGATCACCAATGACGGTACGGGCAGGGCGAAGTCGCGCACGAGGTCGGCGGGCGGTCCCTTGTCAGTCATCTCGTCGAGATATCGGTCGACGCGACACTGTCTCACGTGTAGGACGCTACGACCGGCTACCGACAACCAGCCGTTACCTAGTGGAGCCTCCTATCGGGATTGAACCGATGACATTCCGCTTACAAGGCGAACGCTCTACCACTGAGCTAAGGAGGCCTGCGGTACCCGAGTTTATCGGGTCACTCCTCGACGTCGATGACTCGCTGCGAGGTCACCGGCCGCGTCGTCGAAGACCGACTACTCCGCGGGCGCCGTCCCGGGAACGGAATGCGGTCGGCGATGTTGCTCAGCGGGTTGACCACCTGGCTCAGCGTGATCACGGCTTCACGCAGTGCTTCGATGGTCGGTTCCAACGCCTCGAGTCCAGGTGTCAGCCGGTTGAGTGTGTCCGCAACGGTCGCGAGTTGCTCGAGCGGGCCATTGCGAGCGGTGAGCGTGTCGATCACCCCGCCCTCTGCCAGTAGCCGATCAGCCACCCCGTCTTCGGCCAGCACCCGCTCGATCAACCCGTCCTCGGCGAGCAACTGATCGACCAGGCCACCCGGCTCGATGGCGCGCATCAAGCCGCTGTTCTCCTGGGTCAGCCGGTCCAGTACCCCACCGGGCATCGTCAGCTTGTCGACCAGTCCGCCGGGCTGCAGCAGCCGATCGATAGGACCACCCGGCGTCAGCGCCCGACCCAGCGGCTGGTCCTCGTCCATCAGCCTGGCCAGCCTGTTGGCCCGTTCAACGGCGTCGTCGATGCCCAGCAAGTGCGCAACCGATCCCGACCCCGATCGGGCCCGTCCCAGCGCGCTGTTGGCGATGTCGAGGCCGGCATCCGCGACGGCGAGCCCCACTCGTACCGGTGCGGTGGTCAGGTCCGCCAGCGTTTTGCCGAGGTTCATGTGTTTCAGTCTATGGGCGTACGCTCAGCACATCCCATGCTTCCGCGTAGTGCCTGGAAACAGACTCACAGGAAGTTGACAGGCTTCATGCAGCATTATTCCAAGTGAAATCGTGGACATTAGCGGGATGGCGATGGCTGCACTACCTGAGAACACCCCCGAGGCCAGGGTCCTCGTCGTAGATGACGAGACCAACATCGTTGAGCTCCTCTCCGTGAGCCTGAAGTTCCAGGGATTCGAAGTCCATACCGCGTCCAGCGGACCCGCCGCCCTGGACAAGGCTCGTGAAGTGCGCCCCGACGCCGTCATCCTCGACGTGATGATGCCCGGCATGGACGGCTTCGGGCTGCTGCGCCGGCTGCGCGCCGACGGCATCGATTCGCCCGCACTGTTCCTCACCGCCCGAGACTCCCTCCAGGACAAGATCGCCGGCCTCACCCTCGGCGGCGACGACTACGTCACCAAACCGTTCAGCCTGGAAGAGGTGGTTGCTCGACTGCGGGTGATCCTGCGTCGGTCCGGCCGCGGCGTCGAGGAACCCCGCAACGCCCGGCTCACCTTCGCCGACATCGAACTCGACGAGGACACCCACGAAGTGTGGAAGGCCGG
>JAJKIB010000127.1 GCA_021154745.1 Mycobacterium sp. | reverse complement strand
TTGACCGTCTCGATCACCGGCCACTTGATCGACGTGGTTACGTTGGTCATCGGGATATCGGCCGCATCAAACCGCACAGGACCGGCCGGATTGGTCTGCCACACCACGATCACCGCTGCGACCAGCGCGCACAATGCCGAGACCAGACGCAGCTTGGCGACCATCACACCCCCTTCGTTATCCGACCCTGCGGGGGAGTGTAGCCGTCCGGGACAGCCGCCAGAACCCGAAACGAGAACATGTTCTAGTTGCCGGGCGGAGTGGCGATGGCCGCGCAAGTAGGCTGGTCGGTTGTGACACGAGACGGCAGCCGACCGACCCTCTGGGCGATCAGCGACCTGCACACCGGTCACACGGGCAACAAGCCGATCACGGAGTCGCTGCATCCGTCGTCATCAGATGACTGGCTTATCGTCGCCGGGGACGTCGCCGAGCGGACTGACGAGATTCACTGGTCGCTGGATCTGCTTCGCAAACGGTTTGCCAAGGTCATCTGGGTGCCGGGCAACCACGAGCTGTGGACCACCAACCGGGATCCGATGCAGATCTTCGGCAAGGCCCGCTACGACTACATGGTCAACATGTGCGACGAGATGGGCATCGTCACCCCCGAGCATCCGTATCCGGTATGGACCGAAGAGGGCGGCCCGGCGACCATCGTGCCGATGTTTCTGCTCTACGACTACAGCTTTCTCCCGCAGGGCGCGGCGACGAAGGCCGAGGGCCTGGCGATCGCGCGTGAGCGCAACGTCGTTGGCACCGATGAGTTTCTGTTGTCCTCGGAGCCTTATGCCACCCGCGACGCGTGGTGCCGGGACCGGATCTCTTATACCCGCAAGCGCCTCGAGGACCTCGACTGGATGACGCCGACCGTGCTGGTGAACCACTTCCCGCTGGTCCGCGAACCGTGCGATGCGATGTTCTATCCGGAGTTCTCGCTGTGGTGTGGCACCACCGCGACCGCCGACTGGCACACCCGCTACAACGCGGTCTGTTCGGTCTACGGCCATCTGCACATCCCACGCACCACCTGGTACGACGGTGTGCGGTTCGAAGAGGTGTCGGTGGGCTATCCGCGAGAATGGCGGCGCCGCAAGCCATATCGGTGGCTACGGCAGATACTGCCGGACCCACGGTACGCACCGGGCTATCTCAACGAATTCGGGGGTCACTTCCAGATCACGCAGGAGATGCGGGACCACGCCGAGAAGGTACAAGAGCGCATCAGGGCCAGGCAGTGATGACGATCGTCGCCACGCTGCTCTCCGACGTGCTGCCCGGAGTCGACGCCCTGACCGCGGCCGAAATGTACGACGATCCACCGGAACTGGCACCGTTGCCCGAAGAAGAGCCACTGATCGCGAAATCGGTGGCCAAGCGGCGCAACGAATTCATCACCGTGAGGTACTGCGCCCGGCAGGCCCTGGGCGAACTGGGTGTGCCGCCGGTGCCGATCCTCAAGGGGGACAAGGGCGAACCCTGCTGGCCCGACGGCATCGTCGGCAGCCTGACCCATTGCACGGGTTACCGCGGCGCGGCCGTGGGCAGACGCGGCGCGGTGCGCTCGGTCGGCATCGACGCCGAACCGCACGACGTGCTGCCAAAGGGTGTGCTCGACGCGATCAGCCTGCCGAAGGAGCGCGCCGAGTTGCAGGCGCTGTCCGCGGCCTTGCATTGGGATCGAATTCTGTTCTGCGCCAAGGAGGCGACGTACAAGGCGTGGTTTCCGCTGACGCATCGCTGGCTCGGCTTCGAAGATGCCCACATCACCTTTGACGTCGGCGACAGCGGGACCGCGGGCATGTTCGAATCACGCATCCTCATCGATCCGGCCGCCGAGTCGGGCCCACCACTGGAGACACTGTCGGGACGCTGGTCGGTTCGCGACGGTCTGGCGTTGACCGCCATCGTGCTATGACCGATGCCGGCGTTGTCATCGTCGACAAGCCCGCCGGCGTCACCAGCCATGACGTGGTGGGCCGCTGCCGGCGCATCTTCGGCACCCGCAAAGTGGGACACGCAGGCACGCTCGACCCGATGGCCACCGGCGTGCTCGTCGTCGGCATCGAACGGGCCACCAAGATCCTCGGCCTGCTGACCGCCACCGACAAGTCCTATGCGGCCACCATCCGGCTGGGTCAGACCACGTCGACCGACGACGCCGAAGGCAAAGTCCTGCAGACTGTTTCGGCCGAGGGAATCACCGACGCACAGATCGGTGAGGCCGTCGCCGCGCTGCACGGCGACATCGCCCAGGTGCCCTCAGCGGTCAGCGCCGTCAAGGTCGGCGGCCAGCGGGCCTACAAGTTGGCACGCGAAGGGCAGGCCGTCGAACTCGCGCCACGAAGCGTCCGCATCGACCGGTTCGACGTGCTGGCGGTGCGGCGGCATGACGGGCTCATCGACGTGGACGTCGAGGTCGACTGCTCCAGCGGCACCTACATCCGGGCGCTGGCCCGCGACGTCGGTGTGACGCTCGGCGTGGGTGGCCATCTCACCGCGCTGCGGCGCACTCGCGTCGGCCGGTTCGGGCTGGATCAGGCCCGCACTCTGGACGAGCTGGCCGAACAACCTCGGTTGAGCTATTCACTGGACGAGGCTTGCCTGCAATCGTTTCCGCGTCGCGATCTGACGGCGGACGAGGCTGAGGACACCCGGCACGGCAGGCCGTTGAAACCCGCTGGAATGGACGGGGTTTACGCTGCGGTGGCCCCCGACGGCCACGTCATGGCGCTGCTGGAGGACACGATCGACCGCACCAAGTCGGTCGTGGTCCTGCGGCCCGCGACGCTCTAATTGCCCGGCGAGCAGACGCGAAAAGCCCCAAACCTCCGGCATGTCGGGGACTTTTGCGTCTCATCGCGCAGTTAGCCGACCACCCAGATCGCTTCTGCGGCAGGGCTTCCCAGATCGACCGTGCTGGGATCGCCATCGGATGATTCAGGGTTCTCGACGGCCACCGAGATCATCCCGGCGAAGTCGCGGCGGGCCAGCACCCGAAGCCGGGAATCGAGGGTGATGCCCACGCTGTCGAAATACCGCAGCATCTCCGGGTCGGCATCGGAGATGCGGGCCACCGTGCCGGCGTCACCGTTCTGGCACACCGACAGCTGCCTCGCATCGGGCGTAGGTACCTGTCCGTCGGCGGCGGGAATCGGATCGCCGTGCGGGTCGCGGGTGGGATGACCCAGCTTGGCGTCGATCCGGTCGAGCATCCGATCCGACACCGCGTGCTCGAGCACCTCGGCCTCGTCGTGCACCTCGTCCCAGCTGTAGCCCAGCTCGCGAACGAGGAACGTCTCCATCAGCCGGTGCCGGCGCACCATCGCCAGCGCGGCCTGCCGACCGGCGGCGGTCAGTGTCACGGCGCCATACTTCTCGTGGTCGACCAGCCCCTGATCGGCCAGCTTGCGAATGGACTCCGACGCGGTGCTCGCCGACACTCCTATCCGCTCGGCCAGCATCTTGGTGCTGACCTTCTCCCGCGACCATTCCTGGGCGGTCCAGATGACTTTGAGGTAGTCCTGGGCAACCGTCGTCAGGTCGCGAGGGTCACCGTTAGGACTCACACCTAGAAAGTTTAGGCAATCGTCACCTTCTCTGGGGATGTAGCGAAGCCGAGCGACACCCTGCGCCGTAGGCTTGCGGCTGTGCTGCGCTGGCGGGGGCAAGACGATATCCCGACGGACTGGGGCCGATGCGTCGTCACGATCGGCGTTTTCGACGGTGTGCATCGGGGGCACCAGGAGCTGATCGGTCACGCCGTCAAGGCGGGTAGGTCCCGCGGCGTGCCGTCAGTACTGATGACGTTCGACCCGCACCCCATGGAGGTCGTGTTCCCCGGTAGCCATCCGGCGCAGCTGACCACGTTGACCCGCCGCGCCGAGCTCGTCGAGGAGTTGGGCATCGACGTTTTCCTGGTGATGCCGTTCACCACCGACTTCATGAAGCTCACGCCGGACCGCTACATCCACGAGCTGCTCGTCGAAAACCTGCACGTCGTCGAGGTGGTGGTCGGGGAGAACTTCACCTTCGGCAAGAAGGCCGCAGGCAACGTCGACACGCTGCGCAATGCGGGTGACCGGTTCGGCTTTGCGGTGCAGGGCATGTCGCTGGTCAGTGAGCACCACCAGAACGAGGACATCACGTTCTCGTCGACCTACATCCGGTCCTGCGTGGACGCAGGCGACGTGGTGGCGGCAACAGAGGCGCTGGGCCGGCCGCACCGCGTCGAGGGCGTGGTGGTGCGTGGCGACGGGCGCGGCAAAGTGCTGGGCTTTCCGACCGCCAACGTGGCGCCGCCGATGTACTCCGCCATTCCCGCCGACGGTGTGTACGCCGCCTGGTTCACCGTCCTCGGACACGGCCCTGTGATGGGCACCGTCATCCCAGGTGAGCGGTACCAGTCCGCGGTGTCGGTGGGCACCAACCCGACGTTCTACGGGCGCACCCGCACCGTGGAGGCATTCGTGCTCGACACCACCGCGGACCTGTATGGCCAGCACGTCGCGGTGGACTTCGTCGCCCGAATCCGCGGCCAGGAGAAATTCGACCGCGTCGAGGATCTGGTGGCGACGATGGGTGACGACACCGAGCATGCCCGCACGATTCTGTCCGCGGGCTGAGCATGAGATAAACTGCCAGCCGACAACGACGTGTGCTGCAGTTCGCGGCGGCCGCGCAGCCTTTTGACGGGCACAGTTGTGATCGCGGACCGATGGATATGGAGTTAATTTCGTGGCGCTCACTGCCGAACAGAAAAAAGACATTCTGGGCCAGTACGGCCTGCATGACACCGACACCGGCTCGCCGGAAGCCCAGGTCGCGCTGCTGACCAAGCGGATCGCCGATCTGACCGAGCACCTGAAGGAGCACAAGCACGACCACCACTCGCGGCGCGGACTGCTGCTGCTGGTCGGCCGTCGCCGTCGGTTGCTCAAGTACGTTGCCCAGGTCGACGTGGCGCGTTACCGCTCCCTGATCGAGCGGCTCGGCCTGCGCCGCTGAGCGGCGCATCGAGCTCACGCGCTGACGTCGAGCAAGATTTCGGCCCCGTACCTGCTCCAAGGTACGATGGGTCTGTTCTACAGCCGTTTAGGCTCGAACACACTTGGGTGCGGCTTTCGCAGTCCGCGAACACCGTTCCCGCGCGTCATATCGGAACCCGCCTGATCGCGCGGTCTTCGGTAGTGGCTGCCGGGTTTGATTCCCGACAGCTTCGATCGATGGCCGTAGCCGCATCTAGGCCGGTGGTTCACACGCTGTGACGACGTAAAACAGCTGAACACTGAATCCAGAGAGGCCATACGGACGCCCATGTCTGTAGTCGAAATTGAAGACGGCGTATACGAATCCACCGCCGCCATCGACAACGGGAGCTTCGGCACCCGCACCATCCGTTTCGAGACCGGTCGGCTTGCCCAGCAGGCCGCCGGCTCCGTCGTCGCCTACCTTGACGACGAGACCATGCTGTTGTCGGCGACCACCGCCAGCAAGAGCCCCAAAGACCATTTCGATTTCTTCCCGCTCACGATCGACGTCGAGGAGCGGATGTACGCCGCCGGACGCATTCCCGGCTCGTTCTTCCGCCGTGAGGGCCGGCCCTCGACCGACGCGATCCTGACTTGTCGGCTCATCGACCGCCCGCTGCGTCCGACCTTCATTTCCGGTCTTCGCAATGAGGTCCAGGTCGTCATCACCGTGATGAGCCTGGATCCCGATGAGTTGTACGACGTGCTGGCGATCAATGCCGCGTCGGCATCCACCCAGATCTCCGGCCTGCCGTTCTCCGGTCCGGTCGGCGGCGTTCGTGTCGCCCTGATCGACGGCACATGGGTCGCCTT
>JAJKIB010000126.1 GCA_021154745.1 Mycobacterium sp. | reverse complement strand
CGGAGGGCTCGCCGTGTCACCGTGACTTGGTGAGTCGCCGCGCGATGGATTCCTTCAACGAGGCACTGGTGCCCGCCACGGTTGACGGCGTGCCAGCCGGTGGCCCGCTCGACGCATCACTCCACGTCGAAGCTGACGCAATCTGCCCGCGCTGCCTGGACTGGATCGGTCCCACCGACTACGTGCGGCGCAACGGCTATGGCTTGCTCCAGCATGAAGGCTGCCAGCTAATTCGGCAGCGGGGCGCCTGACCCGCTCCTCAGAACACCCGTCACGGCGTCGACGCGCCGGTCAACCCGAGTGCGATCGCGTCACCATTGGAAAAATTGCGCCAGACATCGGCTGCGTGCACATGAACGCCACCCACTCCGATCACATGCCAACGTTCGCCGTCACCGACCAGCGCGGTCTGCTCGTCCACGCCGACTAAGTAGTCGTCTGCCGGGACGGTCTCGATGATGTGCTCAACGAGGCCAGGTGCGAAACGGTCGAGCGCGTCCCAATGAGGCCCGAACCAGGTGCGCGGAAAGAGTGCAAGACCTTGTGCCCAGAGGTCTGCCGAAAGTTCGTCGACGGTGCTGTCCGGCGCTTTACGGCCGAGGCACGCAATGCCAGCGCTGCACCCGATGTAGCCCATCCCTCGATCCAGACCATCCGTTACTGCACGCCATAGCTGACTGTTATGCAGCACCCTCGCCAGATAAGCGGGATTGCCACCGGAGAAGTAGACGACCGACGCCGAGGTGACCCGGTCGACAAGTTCGCGGTCGTCGGCGTCAGTGCGGTCTCTGACATCAAGAAGCTCAGCTTTGGTACCAGCCTCAGCGAAGTGATGTAGGCCGCTGTCAGCCCACCGCGCAAAGACCTCTTCGCCTTCAGGCGCTGAGGCTGTCGGAATGACCAGCACCCTGCCGTCACCGGTGACGCGGTCAAGCATCCAGGTGTCGACCTCACGTGACCACGGTTGGAACTCTCCAGAGCCCAACAAGGCGAACCAGCCACTCACAACGGTCTCCGAGCGGCAAGCCGGAACGACTCCCGGTCGAACGCCTCGACGAAGTTGTCCTCGCCGAAAGCCGCAGCAAGACCCGCGATCTGGCTCTCGTGCTGCCAGATTGCCGACGCCTTGAGATCGAGCAGTTCGCCGTCGAGTCGCAGGTCGAGATCGAGTGCGTCGTCGTCGGCGACTGGTGGTTCGGCTCCTTCTCGGTAGACGCCCAGTGACTCAAGCCTGGGCACATACTTCGCAGCCCAGTCGCGCGGAACCACCGGGTAATACAAGCCAGCTCCAGGCGGAGCGAACTGATGAAAAGCCGCAGTCGCCCATCGGCTCACCGACTTGTGGCCCTCATGGTTTGTCATTCCTTCTGGTCCGAACGTCAAGACGCTGTTTGGCTGGATGTCACGCATTAGCTCCATGACAGCCTGCTTGCCCTCTTCGGGCAGTGGAAGGTGCCAGTCGACATCTGGCAAGTCGAGAAAAATGTGCTCGTCTACTCCAAGGATCTGCAGGCACCGGTTCAGCTCCTCGGTGCGCACCTGGGCCAAGGTCTCCGGGGGCCACTTCTCTGCGTCCTGCGAGCCGCCCTCTCCTCTGGTCGCGGTCACGCACACGACGCGTGAGCCGGCTGCTCGCGCTTGAGCCATCAGCGCAGACGACAAGTACGCCTCGTCGTCAGGATGTGCCCAGATGCCAAGGATCGTGCCGAGCTCGGCACCAGGAGACGTGGGAAACATCCGGCGAACGTACCCCGCTCGTCAATGGACCTATCTAGAGGCGGCTCAAGGCGGATCCAACGCCATCCGATTCTTCAAAAGTCCCGCCACGTCTGGAGTCTCGTGTGAACCCCCCTGAGAACAGCGCGTGTTGGAGTGGTGAATGGGCGCGACCAGCAGCAGACATCGAGATATGGGCGCTCAGCGCAGTCATGCGCACTGTTGCGGCATTGCCCGAGATGCATCCGTGGCGGCTGGCCGATGTCAGGGGCGAGAGCCGGTCGATGGTGTGGTGCGCGGTACGCCCTTCACAACCGGGAGTGGCGGTGCTGACTCAAACCGCGCCAGAACCGCAGCTGGAGGCCGACGACCAACCACACCGCTACACACTTGCCGACGCGATCCTTGAGACGACGATTAACAGGTCGATGGCGCAACCATCACTTGCTGGGGCGATCGAACCGTGGCGCCCACCCCTTCCTGGCGTGGTCCGCTGGGTCGGAGGCCTCACCAGGCTGGCCGGTAGCTGGCTACCGCGCATAGCGATCCTCCCGCGAGCGCTCAGTGGACTCGACGATCCCGGCACCGAGTGGTCGACGGAGTCGGTGGACTTCGACCAACGCCACTCCGTTTACGCCGACGACCACCGGGTCGCCGCTGACGTGTTGGCACCGCACGTCATGGCGCTGATCCTCGACACAGTTCCCGACAACGCCGCCGTTGCGGTCGCCGGCGACGCGCTGCACGTGTGGTGGCCGCAAACTCCCGAGAACCGAGTTGTGCCGGGTTCGGCCAGCAAAACAGTGGATGCAGCCGACGCCATCGCCGGTGCGATCCCGAGCTTCATACTCGCCGACCATCCCGACCGATCTGGCGAGGTCGAACGCCGGCTGGCTGAACGCTCGTCGTCGGGCGCGGAGTATCGAAACGAACGGCGGCGTGGCCGGTCAAACGATCCGGTGTTGGAACGTATCTACGCGCAGGCCCAAGCAGAGTGGCAGGCCGGACACGGTTCGGACGCCAACTAGTCCCGACCTAGTCCCGACGCAGTGCCGAGCGCTGGTCTGGTTCGTATCCTTAAGTCGATGTCAACGCTGAGGCACGAGATCCAGCAGCGCCCACTGCTGTTGGACGGCGGCCTGTCGACAACAGTCGAAAGTGCTGGGCACGACATCTCTGGTGAGCTCTGGTCCGCGCGGTTGCTGCTCGATAACCCTTCGGCTATCGCCGATGCCCACAGTGCCTTCTTTCATGCCGGTGCCGATATCGCGACGACGGCCACGTACCAAGCGACATTCGACGGTTTCGCCAAGCAGGGGATCTCCGAACGACCAGCCGCTCAGCTCATGCGATTGGCCGTGCGCCTTGCGCGGGATGCTGCTGACCAAGTGGAGAACAGACCGACGTGGGTTGCCGCATCCATCGGCCCATATGGAGCGATGCTCGCCGACGGGTCTGAGTACACGGGCCAGTACGGACTAACCGTCCAGCAACTGCGCGCCTTTCACCGCCCGCGTCTAGAACTGCTCGCCGACGCCGGAGCAGACGTGCTCGCGGTCGAAACGCTGCCCAGCGCCATCGAGGTGGAGGCGGTGCTGGCTGAGATCAGCGGATTGGGAACCGAGTGTTGGATCTCGGTCACCATCGAAGGCGGCCGGACGCGTGCTGGCGATCCCCTAGCAGACATATTCGCGTTGGCCAGCGACGCCGACGAGGTTGTCGCCGTAGGCGTTAACTGCTCAACACCGCACGACGCGACCGAAGCCGTGCGACTGGCTGCTACTTCTGGACTGCCTGTTGTGGTGTATCCCAACAGCGGCGAAGGCTGGAACGCCAAGGACCGCCTGTGGGATGGGGCGGCTGACGGCACCGCAGACAGTGGGGTGTTCGACGTGGCGCGATGGGTCAACGACGGCGCACGCATCGTCGGTGGCTGCTGCCGCGTCATGCCAACCGACATCGCGGCGATGCACAAGACGCTGGACTGCATCGGTCAGTAGTCGGTCAGTAGTCGACCAGTAGGGTCTGCGGCGTGAAGCAGGTCGACATTCGCGTCCGCTGGGCCGACATGGACGCCTACCAGCACGTCAACAACGGCGTCTACCTCAACTACCTAGAAGAGGCACGGGACACCGTCATGGTGAGCCTCTTCGGTGACGAGGCCACCGACTTCGTACTGGCGCATGTCGACATCGACTTCCGCAACGAGCTCACGCAGGACGACGGCACGATCGAGGTACTCAGTCGCGTCGTTGGCTATGGCAGGTCCAGCATCAGAAGCCGCGAGGTTGTCCGCAAGAAAGACGGCACGCTCGCCGCCGAGGGTGGCGCGGTTGTCGTGCCACGCGATCCGAGCACTGGTCGCTCACGGCCACTGACCGCCGACGAGGTGGCGTGGATTGACGCCGAGCTCGAGGCCGAC
The DNA here is from genome assembly GCA_021154745.1 of Mycobacterium sp. Lineage (GTDB taxonomy): Bacteria > Actinomycetota > Actinomycetes > Mycobacteriales > Mycobacteriaceae > Mycobacterium. The sequence continues at coordinate 999 of JAJKIB010000126.1, read as the reverse complement.
AAGGTCGCAGGCGCCGACTTCTAGCTCGTGCTGCTATGCAGCACCTGGGAACGCCAACAGCGCGTCGACCCCACGCTTGGCGATCTCGTTGCCGATGATCAGCCGCTGGATCTCTGACGTGCCCTCCCACACCCGGTCAACGCGAAGCTCGCGGTACAGGCGCTCAACGGCGTAGTCGCGCATGTAGCCACGACCGCCGTGGATCTGGACGGCGTTGTCGACAACCCGGCCGGCAGCCTCGGACGCCGCAAGCTTGACCACCGCTGCCTTGGCGTGCAGCGTCTTCCGGTCAAGCGCACCAGCGTCGATCTCGCAGCCCACCTGGTACACGAGCGTTCGAGCTCCAGTGGTGTCGACAATCATGTCGGCGAGCATCGCCTGGATCAGCTGGTGCTTGATGAGCGGTCCACCGCCTTGGATCCGAGAAGTCGCGAAGTCGACGGACTCTTCAATGGCCCGAGCGGCCGCCCCGACGGTTCTGGCGCCGATCATCAACCTCTCCTCGACAAACCAGTCTCTGATGAGGTCGTAGCCCTGTCCGATCTCGCCCAGGATCTGTTCGGGTCCAACTTCTACGTCTTCGTAGACGAACTCGGGGTGTTCGTACACGAAGGTGTGGGTGTACTTGGGGACACGCTTGATGCTGAGGCCAGGCGTATCGCGGTCGACGATGAACAGCGTCGGCTGCTGGTCGACCCACGCGAGGGTCAAGATGAAGTCGGCGACGTCACCAACGGTGACGAACCACTTCTCGCCGTTGATGACGTATTTGTCCCCTTGCTTCTTTGCAGTCGTCGCCATCGCGAGTGGATCAGACCCAGCGAACTCCTCTGTCACGGCGATCGCGTCACGCCTCTCACCACGAATTCCCGGCAGCAGGTAACGCTCGCGCTGCGCGGCGGTGCAAACCTTGAGCGCGTTCGCTGGTCGCCAGACGGTGTCCCACAGCGCATTGGTGAGTCGCCCCAGGACCTCGTGGTAGAGGATCTGATCCATCGT
>JAJKIB010000125.1 GCA_021154745.1 Mycobacterium sp. | reverse complement strand
GTAGACATGCGCGCAAGCCGCCCCGACCATTTGCGCCGCCAGCCGCAGCCCGTCGAGCACCAGGTGTGGCCGGTGCCGCAGCAGCCACCGGTCCTTGATCGACGCCGGTTCGCCCTCCTCGCCGTTGGCGATCACAACCGCGCCGCCGCGACGACGGCCGTTGTCGCGCACCGCGCGAACCTTGACCGCCAACGGGAATGCCGCGCCACCACGCCCGAGCAACCCGGACAGTTCGACCTCGCCCAGCAACTGGTCGGCGTCTACCGGCTGATAGCCGCCTTGGTTGCAGTACTGGGTGTAGTCCTCGTCGCCCTGCCGCAGTAACCGCGGCTCGATGCCGGGCCAGGCGGCAACGGTCAGAGCTGTGGTGGTTGTCATGACCGTCCACCCATCGCGGATAGGCTTGCGGCCGTGAGAACCGCGGTGGTGCGTGTCCGGGTTGACCCGGCCGGGCGGCTCACCGGTGCCCAATTAACCGACGGCATGGTCAACCTCCGCGATCTCGCGATCCCGGCCGGCATCGAGGTGCTCGAGAACAACCTCGCCGCGATGCCCGCGAGCCGGCGTGAAGTGGAAATGCTGATGGTGGGCGCCGATCCCGAGGAGCTGAAGGCCACGGCGGTTGCCTTGTGCGCCAAGGCGTTCAGCACCCAGGCCGAGACTGGCGTGGTGACGTACATCAGCAGGGGGACCGACGACGACGCCCACGGCGTGCTGGCCGGCTTCGGTCTTACCGGCGACATCGAACGCGTGCCGGGCGACGACGGCTGGGATGTGGTGTACGTGACGCTGCGCAAGACCGACCTGGAACGCATTCCAGAAAGCCGTATCCACACGGCGCTGGAGGCGTCGCTCAACTGCGAAGTGCACATCCGCACGAGATAGCCTCATCTAGCCGTCCAGGAATTTCAGAATCGCGGGTGCGGCCTGCACCCACGTGTCAAACATGTTGAACCGCTTGACCTTTCCCGACGCACGCTCCTCGCCGGCGCGCTCCCAGGCGTCCTCCGGCCACGGCGGATCGATCAGCTGTGATCCCCTGATCAGGCAACTGACTTCCAGCGACGTCCGCTTCGGGTGGTCGAGGTCGTTCTCGCCACCGCGGATGATCAGCGTCGGTACTTTGATGTTGTCGAACATCTCGTCCTCGACGCCGGGAATGGTCTGACCGGGTTTCGGCACGAACGCGTTGAGCCAGCGCAGCATCAGCTTGAGGAAATCGTCGGCGTCGAGCGCGAGGAACCGGTCTCTATTGGAGGGGTTTTCGGCGATGCGCTGCTTCCACTCATCGACGTGGATGACGCCGTTCATTCCGGCGCCGCGGACCGCGAGAATGCTGGGCACGATGTAATAAGACCCCAGCACGAACGACCCGTAGACCCCGCCGACGATGTTCCACACCACCAGTTTTCGCACAATTTCGGGGTAGAGCATGGTGGTGAGCATCGAGTCACGGGCGCCGCCCGATCCGCCCGCGAGGATGCAAGGCCCAATATCGAGGCCGGAAATCAGCGCATGCAGCGTCTCGGCCCGCATATGTGATTCGCTCTGGCCGTAGAACTGGACGTCGGACTTGCCGCAGTTCGGCCGGTCCCACAGCAGTACCCGATACCCGCCCCTGACAAGTTCCTGCGCCAGCGGCCTCAGGCCTTCGATGTCCTTGCTGAACCGGCCGCCGGGCGTCAGCGCGATGAAATCGCCGTCCTTGCCGAGGATCTCGTATACGACGTTGCCGCCGTTGACCTCGAAGGTCTTCTCGCCCCGCTTTAGCTTCGGTCCCGCGGATTCGGTGATAGTCATGCCATCACCAGTACGTCTTTGCCGACCACTCGTACGGGATAGGTCCGAATGCTCCACTCGGGCTTGACCGCAGTAGTTCCGGTGGCGAGTTCGAAACCCCATTGGTGCCACGGGCAGTAGATGAACTCCAGATCGCGGACCATTACCGCGTCGCCGGGCACGCTCTCGTCCACGATGTTGCGACCGCGGGTGCGGCCGGAACACAGCGGACCGCCCTCGTGCGGACAGTAGTTCGCGATGGCGTAGAAGGTGCCGTTGACGTTGTACACGCCGACACCGTGCCGTCCGATCGGCACCAGCTTGTGTGTGCCTTGCGGGATCTCGTCGACGGTGGCGACGATGTGCTCACGCCCCTGCGCCAGCCGGGGCGGTTTCTTCTCGTCGCTCAATTCAGAACACCCGAACTTGGCCCTCTAGGGCCGGAACAGTCTCGGGCAGGTGGTAGGTCGCAATGCCGTTGCGGAACATGACCGCCTCGCGGGCGTGTTCGGGCAAGTGCTTGACGAGCCAGCGCGGGTCGTCGAATGTCCAGTGCGGATAGTCCGAGCTGAACAGCAGAATCTTGTCGCACTCCATCCACTCGAACGCGCGAGTCAGTTCCATCTTGTCCTCTGGGTAGTCCAGGGGCTGGGTGGTGAACTTGATGTGGTCCTTGACGTACTCCGACGGCTTGCGCTTGATGTCCACCCACGACTTGCGCGCTTCGTAGATGGCGTCCATCCGCCACATCAGCGGGAGAATCCACGTAAACGCATGCTCCACCAACACGATTCGCAATGTCGGGAAGCGGTCGAACACTCCGTCGAAGATGAGGCTCATCACCTGGTTCGCGGCAAGCAGCGAATAGGTGACCATGAAATCGTGGTTGTAGCTGGGGAATCCGACCGGCGGGATCGGCAGCTCCTCGTGGTGGCTGCGGGACAGGTGGCAGCACACCGCGATGTCGTACTTGGTCGCGGCTGCCCAGATCGGGTCGTATTTCGGGTCTCCCCATGACGGGCGGGGCTCGGCCTTGATCAGTATCTGCCCCATGTAGGGATGTCCCGCCCAGCGCTCGATCTCGCGCGCGGAGTCCTGCGGAGCCTCGATCGCGACGCAGATGGATCCGCGCCACCTCTCATGCCAGTTGTTGTGGCTGTCCAGCCAGTGGTTGTCCTGCCAGTCGTTCAGCGCACAGCTCATCGCGTGGTTGACCTCGGGGAAGCGCGCCGGATAGGCGGCAGGCTCGAGGATGGCGATGTCGGCGCCCGCCTCCATGATCAGCTGCTTGAACGCCAGATCCGGGTCGCTGCCGGCGAACTCGCCGTCGGCCGGAAAGGTGTCCATTCGCATCGCGTAGGCGTGCGCGTAGTCCGGCGCGTCGTAATAGATCTGGTCGCCGATCTTGCGCGGCAAGAAGTACTTGCTACGCCACGGCTCCGGGATGTACTGCGCCAACACCCCGCTCTTGGGCACCGGATGCACGTCGGAGTCGACGCAACGGACGGCGATGCGCTCCGCCGCGGGCGTCCGCTCTGTGGTTGTCACGGTCATCGTGGTCTCCCTTGATCGCGAAGTCTGGTTATCACTGTGCGCTGACGCCGGCCCCGACGTCTATGCCATACAGCTGGGCGGCGTTTCGCCAGCACAACTTGTCGCGCTGCTCGGCGGAGTAGGCGGCGGGCACCTTCAACTCGTTGAACTGCCAATGCGGGTAGCTCGACCCGAACATCACCATGTCCTCCTTGCCGGTGAACCCGAACCACTCGCCGGCGAATTCGGTGTCACCGGGCCCGTCCATGGCGCCCTGCACGAAGTAGGTGTGCCCGGGCAGGTAGTCACTCGGCATCTTCGGCGCCCACGGCGTCTGTTCGAGGTGGGGACGGCCGAAACAGTCCATCCGCCAGATGAAAGGTGTCAGCAGGTCGGCGGCCCCATCCGCCCACACGAACTTCAACGCAGGCATTCTTTCGAATACCCCCTCAGCGATCATGTTCATCAGGTGGTACAGGTAATTCAGCGCCATGAAGCTGACGTACTGCTCATAGGTGCGAGGAACCCCAGACGGAGTCGGCGCGAACGATACGCCGGCGCCGACCTCGATATGCACGGCGACCGGCAGGTTTGCTGCGACGGCCGCTTCCCACAGCGGCCAGTACTGTGGCTTGCCGTACAGCTCTCGCGACTGCAGCGGGACGCCGATCTGCACCACGCGTGGGTGGTCGGAGTATTTGTCGATTTCGCGAAGTGCGCCGGTGACGTCGTCGGGATTTACCCGGATTGTGCCGCTGTACCGGTCGGCATGCGCGTTGTCGGCGAGCCAACGCGACACCATCATTTCGTTGTGCGCGGCCGCAATCGCTGTGCCCAGGTGCCGGTCAGGCATGATGCCCCTGGTCATCGGGTGCAGGATCGCGATGTCGACGTCGCCCTCGTCGAAGAGCTGGTTGCCGACGAAGTCGGGATCCGAGCCGGGATATTGCCGATCGGGACCCCGGGTCTTTGATGCGTACTCGCCTCCTGGTGCGCCGTACCAGTCCATCTCGTAGTCCGGGAAGCCGCGGCTCTTGAACGGCTCGCGAAGAAAGCTCCGCAGGTCCCTATTGGACTTGCTGAAGATGTGCACGCTCGCATCGATGACGGGTGACTTGGTCCCGTCAGGATGTTCGATCAACTAAGGCCTCCGATGTTCATCCGGTCGGCCGACCCGCACGTTCGACAGCAGCATGCGCCGGCGACCGGACCTACAGCCATAGTAAAGCCTTGTTCTTCAAAGGCAAGAATTGTGTTCTCCAGCAGATCGCTTACCTATTCGCAGGTCAGGGTGTGCGCTGGTCAGTCGCATGGCACGTGCGTAGCGAAACGCAGTAGTCGAATCGAGAGAACGATTACGGCACCTAAGGAGAATGTTATTCTCGTGCCGACCGACGAAGTCCCCGGGAGGCCCTGGTGTTACTGGAGTTCGACGCCGATCAGCGGCTGTGGCAGGAAACCGTGCGGGACGCGGTGACCAAGCAATGCCCGGCGTCGCTGGTGCGTGATGTGGCCGAAAACGGCGTCGATCCGACGCCGTTGTGGAAGACCTATGTCGACTCGGGCTGGACCGAACTCACCGACCCGGAGCACGCCGTCGAGATGACGATCGTGCTGGAGGAACTCGGCCGGGCCACCGATCCGACGCCCTTCCTGGCGACATTGACTCAATTCGCGCCCCTGGCTGGCGACCGCTTCGACCCGAGGCAGGCGGGGACCGCGGTCTACGGCGGCGTGACCGCCCATCGAGATGCCGACGGATGGGTACTGAACGGAACCGCACATCACGTCCTCGACGGCGACCGGGCGGAGCGGCTTGCAGTCGTCACCGAGGCCGGCGTGTTCGTGGTCGAGGCCGGTGAGGCGAGCACACGGCGCAGTCCGGTGTTCGACCCGGTTCTGCACATCGCCGAGGTGTCCTTACATGACGTGCACGTTCCCGACAGCGTACGCGTGCACGTCGATGCCGAGAAGGCTCGTCATGTCGCACTCACCGGGATGGCGATCACGACCGTCGGGGCGTGCCAACGCATCCTGGATCTCGTGCTTGAGCATGTGAAGCAGCGCCAGCAGTTCGGGGTGGCGATCGGAACTTTCCAGGCCGTCCAGCACAAGGCGGTCGACATGCACGTCGCCACCGAACGGGCTCGTGCGCTGTCTTACTTTGCCGCACTGACCATTTCGGCCGACGACCCGCGACGGCGGCTGGCGGCCGCGATGGCCAAGGCGGCGGCGGGGGAGTGCCAATCGCTGGTGTTCCGGCACGGCCTGCAGCTTTTCGGCGCCATGGGATTCACCTGGGAGAACGATCTTCAGTTTGCGCTCAAGCGCGCCAAGGCAGGCGAACTACTGCTCGGCGGCGCGGCAGAACACCGCGCGGTTATCGCGGAGGAATACAGGAGTAGCAGTGCAGCTGACTTTTGATTCCGACGTCGAGGAGTTCCGCGCCGAGTTCGCGGCGTTCCTCGACGAGAATCTGCCGTCGGAGGCGTTGACGCAGGAGCGGCCGACGTCGGTGTCGCACATGCCGCAATGGGCGCGCGACTGGCAGCGGCTGTTGTTCGACAACGGTTGGCTGCTGCCTTCGCAACCGCCGGAGTTCGGCGGCCGAAACGCGACGGTGCTGCAACAGTTCGTTCACCTCGATGAGCTGTGCCGTCGGCGGATCTATCACAGCTTCAACCCGCAGGGTGTCAACATCATTGCGGCGTCGTTGATCTCGTTCGGCTCCGACGAGCAGAAGCATCGCTGGGCGGTGCCGGTGCTGCGAGCCGAGCTGACCGCGTCGCTCGGCATGAGTGAACCGAGCGCCGGCTCAGATCTGGCGTCGCTGCGGACCCGCGCTGAGTTTGTCTCGGGCGTCGACGGTGATCACTTCGTGGTCAACGGCCAGAAGGTGTGGACGTCGGGCGCTCACGACGCCGATTTCCTGTTGGCGTTCGTGCGCACCGACCCGGACGCGTCGAAGCACAAGGGGATCAGCGCGCTGATCATCCCGACGGACACGCCAGGCGTGGTGTGCAGGCCCTTCGCGGATATGTGCGGTGAGGAGAACAAGGACTTCAACGAGGTCTTCTTCACCGACGCACGAGTTCCGGCCGAGAATCTCGTCGGCCCGCTCAACGGGGGCTGGGGTGTGGCGAACGGGTCGCTCGGGCATGAGCGGACGATGATGTGGCTTGGTTTCGCCGACCGGATCGACAACATGATCGCCGACTTCCGGCCGCGCACCGCGCTGGAACGCGACCAGTACGCAACGACGATCATGGATTACCAGGCACTGCGGGCGATGGGTTCCGCGGCGCTGGCCCGGGCCGCCCGCGGAGAGATGGACACCGCCTCGGTGTCGGTGCTGAAGCTGTTCGGGTCCGAAGCGGAGCGGCAGGCGTTCGAGAACGCACTGACGGCTGCAGGGCCCGACGGGCTTGTGCATCCGTCCACGTCGGGTCCCTACGAGCACATGAATCTCGACCACTATTTCGCGAGTTGGTTCGAGCGCTACGCGCGCAGCTTCGGCGGCACCATCGCGGGCGGCACGTCGGAGATCCAGCGCAACATCATCGCCACCCAGGTGCTCGGCTTGCCCCGGCGCTGAGTCCAGTGACCGAGACTGTCACCATCGACCGGCCGCGGCCCGGGGTCGTTGTGCTACAACTCAACCGACCCGGAGCACTGAACGCGGTCAACGAGCTGATGCGCGACGAGCTGGCGCAGACTTTGGCCACCATCGGCGCGGACGAGTCAGTGAATGTCGTCGTGCTGACCGGTGCCGGCCGCGGGTTCTGTTCCGGTATCGACGTGCGCGACTTCGGGACCAAGCCACTCGAGGCGTCCGACCCGGCAATCGACAGGTTGCGGTTCCAAGAGGCCATGGCCGCGCTGCCCCAGGCAATTTGGGATCTCCCGCAGCCGGTCATCGCCGCGGTCAACGGGCCCAGTGTCGGTGCGGGCTTCGCACTGTGCCTGGCTTGCGACATCCGGATCTGCTCGACGGCGGCCACGTTCGGCAACGGCGCGATCCTGCTGGGATTGTCCGGCGCCGAGATGGGGATGAGCTATCACCTGCCCCGGATCGTCGGGACGAGCGTCGCCGCCGACTGGATGCTTACCGGCCGCACCGTGTCCGCGGCCGAGGCAGACCGCCGGGGTCTGGTCAGCGAACTGGTCGAACCCGACCGTCTCACCGACCGTGCCATGGAATTGGCTTCGGGCATAGCGGAATTAGCGCCGCTGGGAGTGCAACTGACCAAGCGCGCTCTGCAGGTGAACACCGACGCGGCCGGGCCCGGCGCGGCCATGGAACTCGAGAACCGCAACCAGGTGCTCACGCACGCCACCGACGAGGCTGCCGCACGACGGCGACCTCGATGACGACGGAAGGGGCGGTAATCTTCGATGGCGTGGGACTTCTCGACTGACCCAGAGTGGGCGGAGCAACTCGCGTGGGTGGATGGCTTCGTGCGTTCGGAATGCGAGCCGATCGACCTGATCGTCAAGGAGTCGCACGATCTCAATGATCCGGTGCGCCAGGCACTCATTCCGCCGCTGCAGAAGATCGTCAAGGAACGCGGCTTGTGGGCCACCCACCTCGGCCCGCACTTGGGTGGCCCCGGCTACGGGCAGGTGAAACTGGCGCTGCTGAACGAGATTCTCGGCCGGTCCGAGTGTGCGCCGATTGTGTTCGGCTCGCAGGCCCCCGACTCCGGCAACAGCGAGATCCTCGCGCACTACGGCACTGCTGAGCTGAAGAAGCGGTACCTGGAGCCGCTGCTGGACAACCGCATCGTGTCCTGCTTCTCGATGACCGAGCCACAGGGCGGTGCCGATCCGAAGGTGTTCAGCACCAGCGCGATTCAGGACGGTGACGACTGGATCATCAACGGCGAGAAGTGGTTCTCGTCGTTCGCCTCGATGGCCTCGTTCATCATCGTGATGGCGATGACCGATCCGGATGCGCCGCCGTACGAGCGGTATTCGATGTTCGTCGTGCCAGGGGAGACGCCCGGCATCAACGTGCTGCGCGACGTCGGCCTTGGTCACCAGCCACTCGGCGGCGGTGGCCGCGAGGGCTACGTCTCCTACGAGAACGTCCGCGTTCCGGCGGATCACATGCTCGGACCTCGGGGCGGTGCGTTCGTGGTCGCTCAGACGCGTTTGGGCGGCGGGCGGATTCACCACGCCATGCGGACCGTCGGGCTGGTCCGGCGCATCTACGACATGATCTGCGAACGGGCCGTGTCGAGATTCACCCAGGGCGGGATGCTGTCGGACAAGCAGCTGGTCCAGGAGATGATCGCCGACTCGTGGATGGAGATCGAGGCGTTCCGACTGCTGACCTTGCAGACGGCGTGGAAGATCGACCAGCACAACGAATACAAGGCCGTCCGCGCCGACATCTCGGCGGTCAAGGCGATGATGCAGAAGGTGCTTCACGATGTCTCGGCACGGGCATTGCAGTTGCACGGGTCGCTGGGCACGACGCACGAAATGCCGTTCGTCTCCTATCTGGTGGAATCCTTTGTCCTCGGACTCGCCGACGGGCCGACCGAGGTGCACAAGGTCACGCTGGCCCGCTTGCTGCTGAAGGACCAGAAGCCGGCACCCGACCTGTTTCCGTCTGAGCACCTGCTTCGGCTGCGACAGGCGGCAGAGGCGAAATTCGCCGACAAGCTTGCGGGCATCCCCCGTACCTGATCTCCAGGGAGGACATCAAGTGCCTGCTCCATGTGACGGCAAGGTGGCGTTGGTGACCGGTACCAGCCGGGGTCTCGGCAAGGCGATCGCACAGCGGTTGGCCGCCGAAGGCGCGACGGTCGCACTGACCGCGCGCACCATGGAGCCCGACCCCAAATATCAAGGTTCGCTTCGGCAGACGCTGGAAGAGATCGAAGGCCGTGGCGGTGCGGCGATCGCCATTCAGGCCGATCTGTCGAAAGGCGAAGATCGTGAGCGGTTGTTCGGCGAGGTGGTGCAACGCGTTGGCGCACCGGACATTCTAGTCAACAACGCCGCCGTCACGTTCTTGCGGCCGCTCGACGAATTTCCGGAGAAGCGGGTCCGGCTGATGATGGAGATGCACGTGCTGGCCCCACTGCACCTCACCCAGCTGGCGATCCCCGCTATGCGCGAGCGCGCTCAGGGCTGGGTACTCAACGTGACATCGGTCGGTGGCGATCTGCCCGACGGCCCGCCATTCGCCGACTTCGATCGCACGGCGGGCTTCGGGATCTACGGCACGGTCAAGTCGGCGCTGAACCGGTTGACGAAAAGCCTTGCCGCCGAGCTGTATGACGACGGCATCGCCGTCAACGCCGCAGCGCCGACCAATCCGGTCGCGACGCCGGGCGCGGGCACGCTCGACCTGGCCAAAACGGACACCGAGGACATTGCGCTGATCGCCCAGACCGCGTTCATGCTGTGCACCGGCGATCCCCGTTCGCTGACCGGTCGGATTGCGCACACCCGGGCGTTCTTGCGAGAAGTGGGGTGGTTGGCCTGAGCGACTGAGGCAGGATGTGGACACCATGTCTGACATTGCCCTGCAGCCTGCTCACACGTCGGCCGAGGCGATCCGACGCAGCGACGTTTCGAGTCGCGAACTGCTCGAGCACTACCTGACCCGTGTGGAAGCACTGAATGCGCCGCTGAACGCCGTGGTCACGCTCGATGCCGACGGGGCGCGCCGCGCGGCCGATGCCGCCGATGCGGCACTGGCCCGCGGCGACATCAGCGGCCCGTTGCACGGCGTGCCGATGACCGTCAAGGACTGTTACGAGACGGCGGGAATGCGGACAACGTGTGGGGTCGAAGGCTGGGACCGGGTGCCCGAGTGTGATGCCGAAGCGGTGCGACGGCTGCGTGCCGCGGGGGCGGTGATCTTCGGGAAGACCAATACGCCGACGCTGACGGCCGATTGGCAGACGTACAACCCAATCTTCGGCGCCACCAACAACCCATGGGACGCGACGCGCACCAGCGGCGGGTCGTCCGGCGGGTCCGCCGCCGCGCTCGCCGCGGGGCTGACCGCTCTCGAACTGGGCAGCGACATCGCCGGATCGATTCGGGTGCCGTCGAATTGGTGTGGGACCTGCGGGCACAAACCGAGCTTCGGCGTCGTAGCGCAGCGGGGTCATCTGCCGTCGGCGCCTGGGGCGCTCGCGGAAAGGGATCTCAACGTTGTGGGCCCGATGGCGCGCGACGTCGATGACCTCGAGATGGCACTCGACATCCTCGCCGGGCCGGCGGGGCATCAGGCCAAGGGGTGGCGCCTCGAGCTTCCGGCGGCTCGCGCAAAGGCGTTGTCGGAGTTGTGCTTGGCGACCTGGCTCGATGACCCGGCGTATCCCGTCGAGGACGACGTGCGCAGCGTGCTCGAATCGGCCGTGACCGCGCTGCGCAAGGCCGGCGCCCGAATCGTCGACTCGTCGCCGCCGGTGACGTTGCCCGAACTTGTCACACTGCACATCGAACTGCTTTACCCACTGATGGAACCCTCGTCGGGTGCGTTGCATCGAAATTGGTTGTCAGCCAACGAGAAACGCGAGCAGCTGCGGGCGCGGATGGCGGAGTTCTTTCGCGATGTGGATGCCCTGCTCATGCCCGTTGCCGTGGTTTCGGCAATCCCGCACGATCAAACCGCACCGTTGGCCAGCCGTGAGATCCGCATCGGTGACCGCAGCCGTCCGTACCTCGACCTGTTCGGCTGGGTCGGTTTGGCCACCGTGGCTTATCTGCCGGCCACCGTGGTCCCTGTTGGCCGAACGCGGGCGGGTATGCCGGTCGGGATTCAGATTGTGGGGCCCTATCTCGAGGACCGCACGACGCTCGCAGTCGCGCGACGCATTGAGGAACTGCTCGGCGGATTCGTGCCGCCGCCCGGCTTCTAGAGTCTTTGCAGTGCGAAGGTCCAGAACTGGGAACCGGGCGGCCCGTTGAAACAACCCACGTCGTAATTGGACTCGATCGTGCCAGCCAGGGTGACCTCGTCCCAGCTCCAGGTCTCGCGTGTCGGCAGCGCGTAGCCGGGAAGACACTGGAGTCCGTCGGGCACATCAACGGTCAACGTGTATTGGCCGTTGGCAAGGTGGGCGTCGCCATCGTAGTAGGCATAGAACTTCAGTCGCGGAATCGCACTGATGTCCAGGCAGTCCAAGTTCACGGGTTGACACGGCGAGATGAACCACACCCATGAAGCCCGCTCGTACCTGTTGGTGAGCACGTCGTAGTTCCCCGCCTGCATCATGGCGTGGGCCGGGGGGGCGAGCACCGATGTCACCGCGGACAGTGCCCCGGCGAAAAATGTGACCATGATGGACTTCACGGTCCCTCCATCCATCTCATCCCCGACGGCTGCCTATCAAACCACTTCACTGCACAATTCGGTTGATATCAGTCGATCACGGCGGCTTCTTTGCGTTCGGTGATGGGTCGGGCGAGTTCCTGGTCGTCGCAGATCCGTTGCAGGTTCTTCAAGGTCTCGTCGAGGCCGGGGCCAAGCGCCTTGCTCGGCGTGAACGTCGCGGGCAGGTGTTTCATGCCCTGAATGACGCCGATGGTTTCGTAGTGTTCAGTGCCCTCGGGGTCACATGCATAGTCGGGCATCCGGTCGAGGACCGCAGTCAGCATCGACTTGAAGACGGTGCGGGCGACGTTGGAGCCGACGCAGCGGTGCACTCCGATGCCGAAGCTGAAGTGCCGGTTGCCCTTTCGGTCCATGATGAGCTCGGCGGGGCTATCGAACACCGCCGGATCGCGATTGGCCATTGCCCAGGAGATCCAGAGCCGCTCTCCCTCTTTGAATCTCGTGCCCTCGACCTCAACGTCCTCGGAGAAGGTACGGCCGTCACCCGGCGCAGGCGTGAAGAAGCGCAGGAACTCCTCAGTGGCTGGGTTGAGCAAGGTATCGCGCTCACGGCTGAGCAGCTCGCGCTGGTCCGGGTGGTCCGACAGCCACTCCAACGAGTGGGCCGTGAGCGCGGTCGTGGTGTCGAAGCCGCCGCCGATGATCAGCCCGAGGTTGCCGAGGATTTCCAGGTCGGGCGCGGGCTCGCCTTCGATGCGCAGCTGCAGCAGTGCGTTCACCAGGCCCGGCCGCGGGTTCTCACGGATCTCCATCATGGTGTTGATCATGTCGATGCCCATCTGCCGGTTCATCTCGGCGACGCGGGCAGCATCGGGCGAGTGTTCCGGGGTGGACACCGACAGGTGGGCGGGCTCGCTGTAGACGGGCCACTTTTTGAGTTCGATGCCCATCATCGCCAAAGTGAGCACCGCGGGCACGATGTTGGCGAGATCGTCGACGAAGTCGATGCGGCCCGACTCGATCTTCTCGTCGAGGGCCGCTCGCACGATCTCGTCGACGAACGGCTGCCACCGCTTGATCGCAGCGGGAGAAAGGTAGGGGTTCAGCGCACCGCGATAGGCGCTGTGCTCGGGCTCGTCCATCTCCAGGATGCCGCCCCGCACCACGGTGGCCCGCTGTGCCTTGGGGATGGTGATGCCCTGATAAGGAGTTTCTCCAGTGAGGTCGTGGTGATTGGAGACCGCCGGACAGCGGGCGAGTTCGAAGACCTCCTTGCTGCCTGCGGCGACCCAATGGCCGCCATAGGTATCGGACCACGCCATGGGGCACTTGGCATGCATCTCTTCGGTGATCTTCTCGAACTGCAACCGGTACTCCGGCGTGTGCCGGTCGAAGTGATACCGACTCTTCTTACGGTCGCCGTCGGCGCCGCCGTTCACGGAGTCGTCGACGATGCTCAAGACGTTCTCTCCCTTGGTATTCGGCTGATGCTCATTCTTCGATCGAGATGGCCTGTTCCGGGCATGAATGCGCGGCTTCTCGAACGGCATCTTCCTGATCGGCCGGAACGACTTCGTTCGCCGGTGACGAAGTGCCGTCAATGTCGCTGAGCTCGAAGGAATCCGGGGCGATCATCGAGCACAGTGTGTGCCCCTGGCAGCGCGCAGAATCAACGAAAACCTTCACTGTGTCACTCCTCGTGCCTGCCGACTCAATTGTGGTAGTCGTACCACTTGAGGTAACCGCCTGCGTCCACACGCACCTGCATGCCGGTGACGTAGCGGGCCTCGTCTGACGCCAGCCACAGCACGGCATTGCTGATGTCGACCGGCTCGATCCAAGGGACCTTCATCGCCTGCTGCACGTAGAAAACCGGTTCGGCGTCGGCCTGAGTGGGGTGTTCGAGGTCTGGCCGGAACGACTTGTACATCGGCTCGCTCTGCAGCATGTCGGTGTTGCAGTTGGTCGGATGAACGACGTTGGCGCGGATGCCCCGCGGCGCCAGCTCGGTCGCGAGGTCGTGGACGTAGGCCGACAGCGCGCGCTTGGAATGCACGTACGCCATACCGCCAGGGTCGTTGCCAGGATCGTTCTTCTGATGGGTGTCCATCAGCGCAGCGGTGGATCCGGTCGCAACGATGGCCGCGCCTTCCGAGAGATGCGGCAGCGCGACGTTGATCGCGTTGATCGTGCCGATCAGGTTGGTGTTGATCACGTCGACCCAAGCCTGGAGCGGCGGTTGGCCTTTCATGCCTGCGATGCCTGCTTGCGCGACGACGATGTCGACCTTGCCGAACTCGGCGATGCCGCGCTCCAGCGCCTCACGTAGCTGACCGGCCTCACGGACGTCGGCCTGGGCCGTCACGATGCCACGACCGGTCTTCTCGACGAGCTTGGCGGTCTCATCGAGGTCCTCGGGTGTCGCCATCGAATAGCCGATGGTCGGAATGTCCTGGCACAGGTCGACCGCGATGATGTCGGCGCCCTCTTCGGCCAGCCGGACCGCGTGGCTGCGGCCCTGACCGCGCGCCGCGCCGGTGACAAATGCGACTTTCCCCTGAACGCGTCCCATTCGAAGGTGTCCTTTCCTATCGATCGCTTATGTGTTTCGGCCGCCGTTGACGCCCAAGATCTGCCCGGTGATGTAGCCGGCTTCTTCAGAGATCAGAAATGCACACGCCGCCGCGATGTCCTCGGGCCTGCCGATGCGGCGCACCGGTGTCGCCTCGATGTTCTTCTCGACGACGAGGTAGCCGCGGGCCTCGGATTTGCGCAACATCGGGGTGTCGATGAAGCCAGGTGGCACGGCGTTGACGGTGATGCCGGCGGGACCGTATTCGAGCGCCAGCGATTTGGTCAGGCCGTTCACCGCCGACTTGGCCGCCACATACGACGACATGTACGGCTGCCCGGAGTGGGTGCTGGACGACGAGATGTTGACGATGCGGCCCCAGCCGGCCTCGATCATGTCGGGCAGCACGGCCTGGATGCAGTGGAAGACGCCATTGAGGTTGACGTCGACGACGCGCTGCCAGTCCTCGAACGTGAGGTCGGTGAACCGTTTGAACTTCTCGAGTCCGGCGGCGTTCACGAGCACGGTGACCGGTCCGAGCTGCCCGCGGATGGCGTTCAAGGCGTCGTCGACGGCGGCGCGGTCGGTGACATCCGCGGTGTAGGCGAATTGGTCGTCCGACGGGTTGAGGTCGATGGTGGCGACATCCAATCCATCGGCACGCAGCCGCTGGGCGACGGCTTGCCCGATGCCGGAGCCACCCCCGGTAACTACCGCGGTCTTCACGCGCAGCACCCAGCTATCAAGAATCGTCCTTCCGATTGTGAGAACCGTACTCTCGGAGTGTGTGTTCTTGCAAGACATCGCCGGGGTCACGTTCGCACTGGTGAGACGTTTGCCGTTCATTTGTCGCAGCGTTAATTGCAGGCAGGCGGAGTTCCGTGCATCTGCTTGTGTTCTCCCTTCGCGAATGTATGATTCGCCGAAGATGAGAATGAAGTTTCCATCACATGGGGATCTTCGCTGAGGAGGATGATGCAGGAAACGCCCACCATCCCGAGTGACGCGGCCCCCACCACCGAGGCGGAAGTGCGGGCCGATCGGCGCCTTCTGATCGGCGGACGGCTGCTCGAGACCGAACGGACGTTTCCTTCTATCAACCCCGCGACGGGTGAGGTGCTCGGGCACGCTCCCGACGCGACGGTGAAAGACGCCGAAGCGGCTGTCACCGCAGCGCGTCGGGCGTTCGATACGACCGACTGGTCGACCAACACCGAACTTCGCGTCCGCTGCCTCGAGCAGTTCCATCAGGCGCTGATCGACCATCGCGACGAGCTTGCCGAGCTGACCATCGCCGAAGTCGGAGCCACCCCCGCGCTGATCGCCGGCCCGCAGCTCGACCAGCCGATCGAGATCGTAGGCTATTACGCCGATCTGCTGAAGGACTACCCGATGACCGAAGACCTCGGCAACATCGAGAGCCGGGGCATGCAGCACCACCGCTGGGTGGAGAAGGAAGCAGCGGGCGTCGTCGCCGCGATCATCGCCTACAACTATCCGAACCAGCTTGCGCTCGCGAAACTCGCGCCCGCCCTGGCCGCCGGCTGCACGGTCGTGCTCAAGGGCGCGCCGGACACCCCTCTGATAACGCTGTCGCTTGGGGAGCTGATCGCCAACCACACCGACATTCCCGCGGGCGTCGTCAACGTACTGAGCGGAGCGGATCCCGAGGTCGGCGCCGTGCTGACCACCAGCCCAGACGTCGACATGGTCACCTTCACCGGGTCGACGCCAACCGGCAGGCGGATCATGGCCGCCGCCAGCGACACCCTCAAGCGCGTTTTCCTGGAACTCGGCGGCAAGTCCGCGGCCATCGTGCTCGACGATGCCGACTTCAACACCGCCGCGATGTTCTCGGCGTTCTCGATGGTGAGCCACGCCGGCCAGGGCTGCGCGCTGACCTCGCGCCTGCTGGTGCCGCGCAAGCACCACGACGAGATCGTCGAGCTGATCAAAAACAACTTCGGTCTGGTCCGGTACGGCGATCCTGCCGATCCCAAGACCTATATGGGTCCGCTGATCAGTGACAAGCAGCGCGACAAGGTCGACGGGATGGTCAAGCGTGCCGTCGAGTGCGGCGCCACGCTTGTGACTGGCGGCGAGAAGGTCGACCCGGGTTACTTCTATACCCCCACGCTGCTGACCAACGTCGACCCCGACAGCGAGATCGCCCAGGAAGAGGTGTTCGGGCCGGTGCTGGTCGTCCTCGCCTACGAAGACGACGACGACGCGGTGCGCATCGCCAACAACTCCATCTATGGGCTCTCGGGTGCGGTGTTCGGCAGCCAGGACCGGGCACTTGCCCTCGCCCGTCGGATCCGGACCGGGACCTTCTCCATCAACGGCGGCAACTACTTCAGCCCCGACAGCCCGTTCGGCGGCTTCAAGCAATCCGGCATCGGCAGGGAGATGGGCAGCGCCGGGCTCGAGGAATTCCTGGAGTCCAAGACGTTGGCTCAAGTTGTTTTAGGAGCATCCTCATGAGGCCCCTCGAGGGCATCCGCGTTCTCGAAGTCGCGATGTACGGCTTCGTTCCGTCGGCAGGTGCGGTGCTCGGCGAGTGGGGCGCCGACGTCATCAAGATCGAACACGCCGTCACCGGCGACCCGCAGCGCGGGCTGCGCCAGACCGGCCCGCTTCGCGTCGAGGGTGACCCCAACCCGAATATCGAGCATGCCAACCGAGGCAAGCGCAGTCTCGGGCTGGATATGTCGGTGCCCGAGGGGCGCGAGATACTGCTCGAACTGGCCCGCCGCGCCGACGTCTTCCTGACCAGCTTCCTGCCAGGACACCGGCAGAAGTTCGGCATCGACGTCGACGACATCCGCGCCGTGAACCCGAAGGTCATCTACGCCAGGGGCAGCGCACTGGGCCCGCGCGGTGAGGAGTCGGTCAAGGGCGGTTACGACATGACCGCCTTCTGGTGTCGCGCCGGCACAGCGGCGACCATCACCCCGCCCGGCATCGAAGGAATGATCGGGCCGCCGGGGCCGGCGTACGGCGACACGATTTCGGGCACCAACCTCGCCGGCGGCATCGCCGCGGCCCTGCTCAAACGCGAGCGCACGGGCGAGCCGTCGGTCGTGGACGTCTCGTTGTTGGGAAGCGGTTTGTGGTCGATGGGCCACACCGTCGCGCTCACGAGTCACCTTGGCCAGCTGATGGTGCAGCCCCCGCCGGGCGTGCATGGGTCGCCGATCAACCCGCTTGTCGGTGTGTATCCGACGGCCGACGACCGCTACATCTCGTTCGTGATGATGCAGCCGACGAAGTTCTGGGCCGACGTGTGCCGGCACATGGATTTGGAGGACTACATCGACGATCCGCGCTTTGCGACTGTCGAGTCGATCGCCGAGAACACCGCGGCCGCGGTGGAGATCCTGCGAGAGGCGATGGCCAAGCGGACGCTGCCCGAGTGGAGCGAGAGGTTCGCCACGCTGGCCGGCCCGTGGGCGCCGGTGCAGGACACCCTGCAGGCCGCCGAAGACGCGCAGATCCGGGCCAACGAGTACATCGTGTACACCGGCGAACTCGAATTGGTCGCGAATCCGGTGCAGTTCGATGTCAGCGCACCCCAAACCGGGCC
>JAJKIB010000124.1 GCA_021154745.1 Mycobacterium sp. | reverse complement strand
TGTAGCCCTCGGCAAGCAATTGCTGAGTGCTGAGCGAGGTGTACGTGGGTTGCAACCGGTGCAGATAAGTTGCTTCGTCGGCTTGAGCGGGCGCTGCGGCCATCACGGCGGAAGCCGACGTAGACACCACTCCGGCGATCAGGACGCGAAATACCTTGGCCATGATTGACCACCTCCACGGGAAGCCCTGACTGCGGATACCCAGAATGAGTGCGGGCAAAAGGGCGAAAAGTAGCCAGGGTTGTCGGCGACGCCTAAGCCCGCTCGGCCGTCATGTGAATGTCAAGTGTGCCCTGGCACGGACCGCTCAAGATTTCAGTGTGCATGGTGCCGGTAAGTGTGCCGTCCGGTTGGGGCGTGTAGCGCACGTCGGCTCTGGCCGGACTCCATTGGATCGTGGCGTCGGGCATCATGCAGTCCCACTGGAAATCGCTGACTTGTGTCCAGGACGACCCATCCCAGGTGAACTGAACCGGCTGCGGAACCGTCGGGTTCCTCGGCGGAGGGCCGCTGATGATCGTCGCGGTGCAGGCACCGCCCGTACAGCTCGAGCGGAACCCGTACGTATCGGTGTACTGCACCTCAGACTGACCGGCTGCGATGCTGTTCCCCTCCTTTGGGCCAACGATGAACGTGATCGCGTACTCGCCGTTCCAGGACACAGAGTCGGCGAAGCCAGTTGGGGGAAGCGACAGAGCGATCGCAAGCGACGCGGCGCACAGGCCGACGACATTGCTCAGACGGTCACGAGTCATCGGTTTTCCCCTCTGGGTATATCTACCACGGGGTCAGTGCAGCAAAACGCGCTTAACTCATTCCCACCGCACGCGCGAAGCCCTGCGCGCGGCCGACGTCACTCACTACGTTCAGGAGCGTGCGCTTGAACAGGTGGTGGCCCCGCTCGCTGGCGGGCCAAGCGATCGCCCTGCAGATCGTCGTGATCGCGGTGGTGGTGCTGGCCGGCAGCGCGCTGGCGTTGTTCGATGCCGCCCGCGACGGCGACGCCGCCGCGCGTCAACAGGTGCTCGGCATCGCCACCGCGCTGGCCGACTCGCCGTCAACCGCGGCCGCAATCCAATCCGGAAACGCCACCGCGACTTTGCAGCCGGTCACCGAGGCCGTGCGCAAGAACACGAACATAGCGTTCATCACGATCATGGCGCCCGACCGCACGCGGTTCACCCACACCGACCCAACGCAGATCGGCGGGAAGTACATCGGCACCATCGAGCCGGCGTTGCGCGGCGAAACGTTCGCGGAGGTCTACACCGGGACGTTGGGGCCGTCGATCCGCGCGGTGGCGCCGGTCCGCGACGGCACCGGCCGCATCGTCGGGTTGGTTTCGGCGGGCATACTTCAGCAGCGCCTGGCCGACCGCTGGCGCTCGCAGGTGCCGACGATCGTCGCGGTGAGCCTCGCCGCGCTGGCCATCGCACTGGTCGGCGTGTGGGCGATCCGGCGCCGTCTGTTGCGGCAGACGCACGGGCTGCGCCCCGACGAGCTGCGCGTGATGTACGAACACCACGACGCGATCCTGCACTCGGTGTCGGAGGGACTGATCGTGTTGGACCGCAACGGCGTTGCTCTGGCCAATGACGAGGCGCGCAGGCTGCTCACGCTGCCGCCCGGGCCGGTGAACCGGTCGGATCTGCCGGAGTTTCTGCGCACCTACAACCCGGGAGCACGCGACGAGGTGCATGTCACCGAGGACCGGGTGCTGGTGGTCAACCGGTCGCTCGTGGAAGACGCGCCACGCGATTCTGAGGTCGTCACCATTCGTGACCGCACCGAATTGCAAGGCGCGCTGGGGGAACTCAGCTCGCTCAAGGTGCTGACCGACACACTGCGGTCGCAGGCGCACGAGGCGGCCAACAAGCTGCATACCATCGTCACGATGGTCGAGATGGGCCGCGCCGACGAAGCGGTCACGTTCGCGACCAACGAGCTCGAGCTGTCACAACAATTGGTCGACCGGCTCTCCAGCGCTGTCGGCGAGCCCGCTCTCGTCGCGCTGCTGCTGGGCAAGACGGCGCAAGCCGACGAACGCGGCATCGAGTTGACCGTCACCGAAGAGACCCATCTGCCGTCGAACGCCGACGATCTCGCGCTGTCTGGCCAGGAGATGGTCACCGTGCTGGGCAACCTGATAGACAACGCGATGGACGCGTGCGACCGCGACGACCCGTGGATCGAGGTGACGGTCAGCCAGCACAACGGCACGCTCCTGATCCGGGTGGCCGACAGCGGGCCCGGCATGGACGCAGGCACCTTCGAAAAGGCCATGCAGCGCGGGTATTCGACGAAATCCGGCTCCGACGGCGAACAACACGGCCTGGGGCTGGCGCTGGTCGCCCAGGTCGTGAAGCGGCACAACGGCACGCTGACCGCCGACGTGACATACGGATCAGTCGTGACAGTGACGGTGACGTCATGATCAACGTGCTGATCGTCGAGGACGAGCCGCTGATCGCCGAGGCGCATCGCACGTATCTCGGTCGGCTTCCCGGCTTTTCGGTCGCAACCGTCGCGCACACCGCCCGCGATGCGATGCGCGCGGCATCCGAAGCCGTAGCCACCCAGACACCAATCGACCTGGTGCTGCTTGATATTGGACTGCCCGACGCGAACGGGATCGCGCTGGCGTCGGGCCTGTCGGGCCTGCGGCCGGCGCCGGACATCATTGCGATCACCTCCGAACGCGATTTGGAGATGGTGCGCGCCGCCGTGGGCCATGGTGCACTGGCGTATCTGCTCAAGCCGTTCACCTTCGCGGCCTTCCGGGACCGGCTGGAGCGCTACCGCCGCTACCGCGAGGCGCTGCCGGCCGGAACCGATGCGGCCAGTCAGGCGGAGGTCGACCGCGCGCTGGCCGAATTGCGCGTCGGCGCAGACAGGTCCGCGGCGCCCAAGGGTGCCGCGCCGGGAACCAATGACGAGATCGCCCGTGCGGTCAGGGATTCCGTGGCCGGAATCACGGCCGACGAGGTGGCCAAGCAGGTCGGCGTATCACGGGTGACGGCCTGGCGCTATCTCGAACGGCTCGCCGACGAGGGCACGCTCACCCGGCAAACGGACTACGGCAAGGCGGGCCGCCCGAAGACCCGCTACACCTGGCGCTGACCCCATCCCCGCGAGCGTGCGAGTCTGTACGTCGACACGCCGCATTCCACGTACATTTTGTGCACCCTCGCGGCGCTGCGAGCACGCAATGACGGCCGCGGCAGTAAGAATCGCCACGCCGCCCAGCGCCTGGGCCAGCGAGATGCCTTCGCCAAGCACGAGGCCCGCGAGCAGTACCGTCGCCACCGCCTCCAGCGTCATGACGACCGCGGTATGAGTGGCGCCGATCCGGGCCAGGGCCGCGAACGTCAACCCGAATGCGGCCGCGGTGACCACGCCGTAGCCGACGATCTGCAGTAGATGACCACGCGGAATCTCGAGCGTGCCCGCGACGAAACCACGCATCAACGACGCAGCCGCCGCGCCCGCCGCCACCCAGCAGGCGGCGGTCATCGAATCGGTACTCCTGCGGACATCTCGACCGACGACGAGATAGAGCCCGTACGCCGTCGCGGCCGTAAGCGCAAGGATGATGCCCGTCACGGAGATCGACACGTCGCGGCCGATTGCCACCACGCTGGCCGTGCCGGCGACCGACAACAGCAATGCGACAGTTGTAGCCTTGGTGATTTGCTCTCTGCCCCGGGCGAATTCGATCGCGGTAACGATGGCGGGGTATGCGTAGAACAGTAGAATGCAGGCGGCGGCGGTGCCGTGTCCAAGTGACAGGTAGAACAGCGTGGACTCTAGGCTGTAGCCGATCGCACCCAGCAGGACGATGGGCAGCCACTCTCCAGAATTCGGCCGCATCGGCACACCGCGCAGCCAAATCAACACCGCCAGAACGATCGCCGCCACCGAGAACCGGATGCCCAACGCGGTCGCGGAGTCGACACCGGCACTAGCCAGCGCCCGCCCGATTATCGTGGCGATGCCGTAGGCGATCGCGCCGACCGCGGCAAGGCCGACGCCGACAACCCGCATCCGGTCAGGCGGCGGCGCGTTCATCGACCACATCGGTGAGGGCGTCGGCGAAGCGCTCCCGCTCATCATTGCGGGGTGCGACGATGCGTAGCGCGTCTGGTCGCACGCCATGTGATTCGCCCAGCACGCGGACACCGATGCCGTGCCGACGGAATACCTCGGCGACCTCATGCGAGCGTTCGCAGAGCGCATACTGGAAATGCACATTCTTGTTGGCATACAGGTCGAGACCGTCGACGCCGGACAGCATTTCGGCCAGCCACGCGTTGTCGGCGTGCAGCTGCACACGGCTACTGTTGGACCAGTCCACGTCGCGGACCGCGGCGCACGCCACGCGCACATCGACCCCGGACAGACCCCAGTTCTCCTGCTGGCCGAAAAGACATGCGAGCGGCTCTAATTCAGTACACCACGCAATGCCCGTGCGGGTCGCGGCGATGCCGTAGAACTTCGTTGTCGAGCGCAGCACAACGATGTTGGGTTCCGCGCAGCCGATCAGCGACCACGCGGCCGGGTCGGGCGCGAAGTCGATGTAGGACTCGTCGACCACCAGGGTCGCCGCGGGATGCGCGACGGCAACGGCTGCCAGCCCGTCGGGATCGAGATGGGTACCGGTCGGGTTGTGCGGGTTCGAGATGATCACGACGCCAGCGGCATTCATCGCCGCGTCGATCTGCTCCAGCGACGGCACCTGCGCGCCAGTGAAATTGAATCCCCGGCCCGGGAAGGCCTTCAGGTAGTCGGTGTACGCGGGCATCGGCACCTGCACTGAGGCGTGGTCGAGCTCGCGGCCCATCGCCCAGATGAACTCGCTGGCACCGCGACCGGCGATCATCGCGCCGTCGGGCACACCGGTCGCCTCGCGGTACAGCTCGATGAGGTGCGGCGCGGCCTCGTACGGATGCAGCACGATGTCGGCCGGCTCAATGCCGTGTAGTGCCGCGATCGCGGCGGGTGCCGGTCCGTACCGGTTTACGCAGGTGCTGAGGTCCATGTCGACTCCGCGGGTGGGATCGCCGCCCTGAGCGCCGAAGTCAGGCGCCGGTAGATCGGTCCTTGGCCCCGACATGGCGTCCTCCTGGTCTGCGCGCGTGTTATTGATGCGCTTGTGACCATAGGAACGATGCCGCGCCGGTACACACGTAGTTCACTACCTGTTTCTCGGCGCGTAACGACGCAGGTCCTGTTATGCGGTGGCCGGCTCCAGTTCGCGCGCCTCGGGCAGCGCGATGGGATCGGTGGCCACGAGCTGCGAGTAGAGCAGCGGCAGGGTCGAGGCGATGGAGAACACACTGACATCGCCGGCGTAGTCGGCCACATAGAGCCGGCCGCCATCGGAATTGACTGTGACACAAGAGGGCCGGGCGTCGACCGTGACTGTGGTGACGACTTCGTGGGTCAGCGTGCACAGCACCGCGACGTGGTCGTAGTCGACGACGTACGCGCGGGTCTTGTCGGGGCTCAGCGTCATCTGGGTCGGGGCGCCGATCCCGAGCTCGATGGTGTCGGTGATCCGATTGGTCGACATGTCGATGACACTGACCGCGCCACCACGCATGCGATCGGACGTCAAGACGTAGGCGGTGCCGTCGGCGAATGCGAGGTCGCGGATCGGCGAGCCGACCCACACCTTGCGATCGACGCGGGCGGTCTCAGCGTCGACGGCGACGAGCTGGCTGCCACGGGCATCGGTGGTGGCGACGTATAGGCGCTTGCCGGTGGGATCGACCGCGAGGGCGTCGACACCGATGCCGGCACCGGTCGCGATGTCGATGGTGCCGACGCGCTCGGCGGTGGTGTCGATGACGGCGACGTCGACGTGGTCGTTACCGGTCCGGCCTGCGTAGACGCGCTTGCCGTCGGGGCTGATGGCCATTGCGGTGACGCCGAAGGCCAGCGGATAAGTCGCGATGACGGCCCTGGTATTGGTGTCGATCACCGAGACGGCGTCATAGCTCGCGGATGAGGTGCTGACGTAGGCACGGTCATCGGAGACGACGGCTGCGAACGGCTCGCCGGGGACCCCGATGGTGCCCTCGATCACAAGTGTGTCGGGGTCGACGAACGAGACGCTGTCATGGCCGTAGTTCGTGACGACGACGGCCACGGCGCTGGCGGCGATGTCGCCGATGGGTCCACGCCGGACCGCGACGGTGCCAACGCTGGCAATGTCGGGATCCCCATCGGCCTCGTTGTTCACATTGGAATCAGTAGTGCCATTTGGCATCAAAAAGTTAGCCATCTTCATCGGTACCTCCGCCGGTATTGGCGTGCACCGGCCCTAGATTGCAGGTCTATCTGCGCCTGTTCGGCGCAATCTCGATCGAGTGTAGCGACGAAAGTTTGTGTTCCGAGCGGGTGACATCGTGGATTCCCGGGAATCCGGCGAAACCTCTCAGACGCCGCTTAGGAAAGAATTTGTTATGTAGTTGTTATGTAGCCCTGGCAATGTGACTCAGGACGTTTACGTCGGTTTTCGCAACCGTGGCAATCGGTTCATGATCGGCCGCCGCCGACTCCCGGATAACGGATTCTTAGGTTTGCCGAGCGAAAATGAGCGGTAGATCACACCCGACACGACAGCAAACTTCTCAACGCCCGTCAGGAAGAGCGCATGAGGCTGCAATAGCCGCCGTGCGGATAGCGTGGCGCACGAGCGATCGGCAGATCGCTGTTAGCTGGATCACAGGCGTTCATACGCCGTTCAATCGGCAGAGCCGTTTCAGCGCGGTCAGTCCCTCCGGAGTGCCCGGCCAGTGCTTGGCCAAGGCGTCGGCGCCGGCACTTCGGGTGACCGAGCGCAAGACCAGCGCGACGATGATCGCGTCATCCGCGTAGCCGAGCACCGGGACGAAGTCCGGAATCAGGTCAATGGGTAACGCGAGGTAGACGAGCAGCAGCGCCAGCCGGATCCGGACGCCGCGGGGTGAGTCGGGATCGGCGGCCAGACGCTTGATCAGGCGGATCAGGTCGGGCAGCAGCCGCAGGGCTTCCTTCAGGTCGTATTCGCCGGGCTTGGTCAGCCACAACGCGGCTAGGAGGACGGTCCAGACCAGGACCAGCCCGCCGACGATGCCGAGCGGAATCGTCCACCAGTCGTTCCACACCACTCAATGATTACGGACCGCCGGTCGAGCCCGTCGCCACGATCTGGACCGCTCGGTCGACGGCGGTGACGCCGTTGAACTCAGGCCAATCGTGATAGTGGATGTGCGGATTGCGGATGAGGAAGTCGCCGACCACGACCGCGGTCCTGACCACCTTGGCGAACGTTTCTGGTGTGTCGGCGAGGTCGAGCAGGGCGAGGAACTCGTTGCTCTGGATCAAAGTCAAGATCTTCAGCGCGAACGGCAGCTCGAGTTCCAGCGGGGTGAGCGCCTCGTAACCGAGGTGCAGCAGCGTATCGTCGGTCGCAGCCGCGAACATGTCACCGTTCAGAACGAAATCGTATGTGCGCGAACGGAACTGCTCTGGCGTGTAGATACGCGAGATCCCGGAGCCGGGCGGATTGTTGCCGAGCAGCGTCGGGCCGGGCGGGCGGCATGGGCTGCCGAACTGGATGACCTTGAGCAGGTCGCCGGCGCGGTGCGCCAGCGGTTGACGGGGCAGCATCAACCGCAGCGTCCGCACCACCACCTCGGCGCCCTGGCTGTAGCCGCACAGGTAAAACTGTCCGGCGTTCATCAGGATCAGCCGCATCAGTTCGGCGACGCCTTGGGCGACCGACTCGTTGTAGCTCAGGAACGGGTTCGGAAAGAGAAAGCCAGCTGCCGGGTATCCGACCGGCTGGTTGCGCACCAGGCCCATCTGTTCGACGCGCCATCCAACGTCGAACGGCGGGCCCATGAACGGCGTGGCCCACGTACCGGACGCGCAGTAGAAGAAGGGCAGATTGGTCGGCAGCGGCGGCGGTTGGTCGAAGTTCAGGCCGAGGCGCCCGAGCGTCTGCGGACCGGCGATGCCGTCGACTTGCAGGCCGGCGCGGCGCTGAAACTCCCGCACCACAGCGGTGGTGCGCGGCCCGTAGATACCGTCGACGACGAGGTTGGAATAGAGCGGATAGTCGCGGTTCAGCCGGGCCTGCAGGAGCCGAACAAGATCGTTGCTGTCGCCGGGTCTCAACACAACTGCCATGGCCTCGACGCTACGCCGAATTCTATTCAGCTGTAAGGGAATTGGCAGTCCAACGGCCGAGCAACGTGACGTAGTTTCGCCGTACGGCGTTACCGTCGCGCTTTAGTCCTGCTCGCCGATCGGCGCGAATACGCGGATCAGCGATGGCTAGGGCTTGCGCCGGCGGAATGCGCCGATCGCGAGGGCAACGCCGATCACTGCAACGATCGGCCCAACGATGGACCAGGTGGTGGTGTTGCTCATCGGGCTACCGCCCACCACGCCGAAGCCCTGCAAAGCCCACAGCAGTCCGAACAACGCGACGATCACTCCGAGAATGCCAATGGCTATGCGCATTCATTCACTGTAGGCGCGCGGTGCGGGCGACCCGATTGACATAAGCGCTCCTAGGCGCGAGATTGCACTCAAGGTTGTTGGGATGTCGGCAGCCCTGAGCGCAATCTCGGCGATAGCACGAACCATCACCAGCGGTGCAGCCGTCCGCCATGATGGAGGGGTGAGCACCACATCCCAGCGGCCGGCACCCGACTATCCCCAGATGGCCGCGGTTCGCGGACGCGTCGAACCGGCGCCGCGGCGGGTCCGCGGCTTCCTCGCACACCACCTGGTCTTCGACACGACGTCGGCTCGATACGTGTGGGAGGTTCCCTACTACCCGCAGTACTACATCCCGCTGGCCGACGTGCGAGCCGAGTATCTGCAAGACGAGAACCACGCACAGAAGGTTCAGTTCGGGCAGTCGCGCACGTTCTCGTTGGTTGGAGACGGGCAGACGTACGAGTCGGCCGCGCGAGTGTTCGACGACGGTGACGGCCCCGTCGCGGGACTGGTGCGTTTCGAGTGGGATCGTCTGACCTGGTTCGAGGAGGACGAGCCGATCTACGGCCATCCCCGCAACCCGTACGCGCGGGTCGATGCCCTGCGCTCACACCGCCATGTCACTGTCGAGCTCGACGGCGTGGTGCTCGCCGACACTCACACTCCCGTGCTGCTGTTCGAAACGGGTTTGCCGACAAGGTATTACATCGACAGGACAGATGTAGTCTTCGAGCATCTGGAGCCGTCCAGCACCCAGACGCTGTGTCCGTACAAGGGCGTGACGTCGGGCTACTGGTCGGTGCGCGTGGGCGACGCGGTCCATCCCGACCTCGCATGGACCTATCACTACCCGCTGCCGGCCGTCGCGCCGATCGCCAACATGGTCGCGTTCTACAACGAGAAGCTAGACATCACTGTTGACGGCGTGAGGCTTGATCGGGCGCAGACGCACTTCAGTTGATCAGGGTTGCTGCCCGCCGATGATCCGAATCAGATCAGGCTTCATGGCCTGCAGCTGCGAACCCCAGTAACCCCAGCTGTGGGTGCCGTCGGCGGGGAAATTGAACACCGCGTTATGACCGCCTGCCGCAACGTATTTCTGCTGGAACTCCTTGTTGGTCGACAGCGTGATGTTCTCCAGGAACTGGGCACTGTATTGGCTGCCGAAGTTCCCACCGCCGTCAAGCTCGGAGGTCACACCGTTGCCGCAGTAGACCCACAACGCGGTGTTGTTGGCCACCAGCGTGCTGATGTTGACCATCGGATCGTTGCGACGCCACGCGGGGTCGGACGTCGGCCCCCACATATTGGAGGCGTTATAGCCGCCCGCGTCCTTCATTGACACGCCGATCAGCGTGGGCCACAGGCCGTTTGACGGGTTGAGGTATCCGGACAGCGAGCCGGCGAAGATGTACTGCGTCGGATGCCAGATCGCCAGCGTCAACGCCGCGCTGCCCGACATGGACAGTCCGACAACGGCATTGCCCGTCGGCGCCTGCGCCTTGTTCGCGGCAAGCCACGCGGGCAACTCTTGCGTTAGGAAGGTCTCCCACTTGTAGGTGAGCGTTCCGGAACTTCCCGTCGCAGGCTGGTACCAGTCCGAGTAGAAGCTGGACTGTCCGCCGACGGGCATGATGACCGAGACGCCCGACTGATAGAACCACTCGAACGCCGCGGTGTTGATGTCCCAGCCGTTGGCGTCCTCCTGCGCCCGAAGCCCGTCGAGCAGGAGCACGGAGTGCGGACCGCCGCCCTGGAATTGCACTTTGATGTTGCGGCCCATCGACGGCGACGGCACGTCGAGGGACTCCACCGGCAGCCCGTCGCGTGAATATGCTGCGGCCGTTGGTATTTCAACCGCGATCATGGCGAGTACCGGCAGTAGTGCTCCGAGGAGCACCGCGCAGATTCTGGCGAGCGTTGGCTTCACGATTGCGACCACCCCGGCAAGCTAACAGCGAGATGGAGATGATTCCTGCATGGCGCGCGCCGCTTGACCAGCTTGTTATCTAAGCGTGGGCGGACCGCTAGCCGTTTCTGCGATTCATCGCCGAGC
>JAJKIB010000123.1 GCA_021154745.1 Mycobacterium sp. | reverse complement strand
GTCCCCTTGACGGCCTCCTGGGCCGCGTGCCTGATCGCATCGATGTGCGAAATGCCCTCGGGCGTAGCCGGATCCACATCATGGGTGATGATCATCCGCGCGGCCTTACCGTCCGGCGACAGGAAAAGCTTCAGCCCGCGCAGGAATTCCGGGTTGGTGAACGCCTCCGGCGGTAGGTAGAAGGAGTCGTCGGTTTTCGACGCGTCGTATGCCTGGCCCAGGGCGGTCGAGTTCTGCAGCGCCGCCGCGCTCTGATCGTAGATTCCCGCCGTGGTGGCGTAATTCGTCATCGTCAGGTCGCGGTTCGTCTGCTGATTTTGGATCTGCGGCGGGATCAAGGCGAGCAGCTTCGGCTGCAGCTCATCTAATTTTGCGATGCTCCCCGACACGTTGGCCAACTGATCAGTCAGCGAGTTGATGCCGTCGAGTGCGTCGAACAGAGATCGCAGCGCCCAGCAGATCGGGATGTCGAAACAGTGTGGCTCCCAATAGAAGTAGTTGCGCAGCGGCCGGAAGAAGTCGTCGAAGTCCGCAATCTTGTCACGCAGATCCTGAGCCACGACCACGGTCTGCTGGAACGCCACCGTCTGTTCATGCGTGACGGCGCTGGACTGTTGTTGCAGCGCATACTGCTGCCGCAGGACGTCGATCGAGTCGTTGATGACGCCCACCTGCTTCTGCAGATCGGCTGCGCGGTCCTGCTGGAAGGGCAGGTTGTTGATCTGCGACGCACTGTTCGCACTGATTTGGAACGGGATAGACGTGTGGTCCAGCGGCGTGCCCAGCGGCCGCGTGATCGATTGAACCTGCGCGATGCCGTCGGTGTGGAAGACGGCCTTGGCCACCCGCTCCAACAGGATCATGTCGGTGGGATTGCGTAGATCGTGGTCGGTTTCGATCATCAGCAGTTCGGGATTCAGCCGCGCCTTCGAGAAGTGACGCTCCGCGGCGGCGTATCCCACATTGGAACCGGCACTGGCCGGCATATACCGGCTGACGTCGTAACTCACCTTGTAGCCCGACAGCGCGGCGAGTCCGACGAAGGCGAGCGCCATCGTGGCGACCAGGATCGGCCCGGGCCACCGAACGATCGCCGTCCCGATCCGCCGCCACCCCCGCTTGGCGGTCTTGCGCTTGGGCTCGAGCAGCCCGAAGCGGCTGCCGACCACCAGCACGGCGGGCGCCAGCGTCAGCGAGGCGAGCAGCGCGACGACCACTCCGATCGCGGCCGGAATCCCGAGGCTCTGGAAGTACGGCAGCCGGGTGAAGTAGAGGCAGAACACCGCTCCGGCGATGGTCAGCCCCGAACCGAGAATCACGTGCGACGTCCCGCGGTACATGTCGTAGAAGGCGGCCTCGCGGTCGTGGCCGTCGTTGCGTCTCTCTTGGTAGCGGCCGAGCAGGAAGATGACGTAGTCGGTTCCGGCGGCGATGACCAGCAGCGTCAGGATGTTGGTCGAATACGTCGACAGCCCGATGAGTCCGACGTTTGCCAGGAACGAGACGATCCCGCGGGCGGCCGACATCTCTACGAGCACCGTGATGAGCGCCAGGATCATGGTGACCGGCGAGCGGTAGACGATGAGCAACATCAGCGCGATCACTACGACGGTCAAGATTGTGACCGTCACGGTGCTCTCGTTGCCCACCTCGAACTGATCGGCGATCTGGGCCGCCGAGCCGGCGACATAGGCGTGGATGCCCGGTGGCGCCGGCGTCTTGGCGATGATGTCGCGCAACGCGTCGACGGATTCCAGCGACAACGCCTCGCCCTGGTTGCCGGCGAGGAACACCTGGACGTACGCGGCCTTGCTGTCCGGGCTCTGCGAGCCCGCGGCTGTCAGCGGATCGCCCCAGAAATCCTGCACGTGCTGGACGTGCTTGGTGTCTGCGTTGAACCGCTTGACCAGTTCGTCGTAGTAGCGGTGTGCCTCGGCGCCGAGGGGCTGGTCACCCTCGAGCACCACCATCGCGGCACTGTCGGAGTCGAACTCATGGAATACCGTGCCGATGCGCTGAAACGCCTGCAGCGACGGCGAATCCGGTGAGCTCAACGCCACGTTGTGTTCTTCACCGACCTTCTCGAGCTGGGGCACCAGCACGTTCGTCAGCGCGGCGACGGCCACCCACAACAACACGATCGGCACGCACAGCCGACGAATCCACTTGGCGACGCGGTCCGTCTTCGTCGGGCGCTCGGCGAGATGGTTGCTCATCCGGACTTGTCCAAGCAGTAGGTGAAGGCGTTCAACGTGTTGACCGTTCTCTCGTCCTTGACGACGTCGTCGATCTTGATCCGGCAGCCGATGGAGTCCGTGTCACCCTGGGCGGAGACATTGACGAAGACGGCCGGTTGGGTGGTGGTCGTGTCGTAGGCCCACGGCAGCGTCGCGTCGTCGACCCGCTGTGGTTGGGCGTTCACGTCCAGGTAGGTGATGGTCGCGACAGTGCCCGG
Organism: Mycobacterium sp.; assembly: GCA_021154745.1. Lineage (GTDB taxonomy): Bacteria > Actinomycetota > Actinomycetes > Mycobacteriales > Mycobacteriaceae > Mycobacterium. The sequence continues at coordinate 2,625 of JAJKIB010000123.1, read as the reverse complement.
GGCGCCGAACACCTCCAGGACGACGTGCTTCGGGTTGAACGGAACGATCTCATTCGCGGCCCCGCTGGGGGTGGACGTGACGTCATGCGAGCCGAAGATGCCGTTCAGGCGGTACACCGCCAATCCCGCCACGGCGACGACGAGCGCCGCCACCAGAAGCATCCACCGTCGCAACAATCGGCTTCCGATCGAAAACCGCGGCATCCGTGGGCCTTTCGACGAGCGGTGACACGTGGACGGACGGGTGGACACCTCGTAGGTGTATATCAACCAGGTTGACAGTACGGTACGGGACCGGACCCCACAACCCGCACGGGTGTCCCCGGTATTCCCGCCGACCTCATGCGTTGCGACGGGTGAGGCTGGGGATGAGCACGTTGTCGACGAGGTCTTGCACGGTATGGCTTGACGGGGCTCGGCCGGTGAGCACCGAGCGGTAGATGAGGTAGCCGGGCAACACGTCCCACAGGTCCTCGGTGATGGCGGAGGCGTCGATCTCTCCGCGGTCGACGGCCCGAGCGAGCACGTGTGCCATGAGCGCTTTTCGCTGCGCGAGGAACTGCTCCTGCATCATGGCGTCGAGCTCGGGGCTGCGGGAAACCTCCACGAGCACCGCCCGAATGGTTCCCGCATGGGTGCTGACATGAGCGAGGATCTGCTCGCCGAGTCGCAACAGATCGCCGCGTAGCGTGCCGGTGTCGGGGTCGACCGCGACGTGCCGGGTGCCCTCGACGAACGCCGCCATCACCAGTTCGGCCTTGGTCGACCACCGTCGGTAGAGCGTGGCCTTGCTGGCGTGCGCAGTCGTGGCCACCGCGTCAAGGGTCAACCGGTCGTAACCGTGTTCCTGGAGCAGTTCGAGCGTCACCGCGAGCAACTCGGCCTCTCGCGGCGACCACGGGCAATCCGCGTCGCCATCGGAATTCCTGGTCACGGGGACCTCCATCGAACGAGTATCGGGCAATTCTGCTGCGCGATCCACGAAACCGCGTCAACGGCCTGGGGAGACCTTCGCCGCCGATGCCAGCAACTCATCCGCGGTGAACACCGGCTTGTCGTACTCCAGCGCCTTGCGCGCCTTTCCCGACTGTGTGCCGCCTCCGCTGTCACCAGCACCGTGAAACAGAAACAGATCCGAAAGCCCGGCTGCAACGCCAAGTCGATGTCATCGTGTTCCAAACACATTGACTCCGAGACGATCTCGACACCCAACAGCTGGCATAGTTCGGCGCGCTTCCGTAGGAGCTCATGCTGCCCGCACCAGCTCTCGCTTGTTGTGCCGTTCCTCGTCGCTGTCGCCCGAGATCGTCATCACCGGCACGATCACCGCGATGTCCGACACCGAGCGCACCGAGTTCGCCGCTCCCTCAGCCACATCCGGCACCACATGACGCGCGGGATAACCCGGTTCGCCCAGCGGATGCACATGCATCCCGTCCGCCACCTCGCCCGCCATCCGCAACCTCCACGGATTCACCGCCGCCACATCGACTTTCGGATCCGGTGTGTCGATCGCCCCGCGCTCCACCGCGGCGTGATGAAGTCCAGGTCGTAGAACTCGCCATGGTGATCGAGGGTTCCGGTCCCGTCGCGCGAGTATTTGCATACAGCTGATCACCGACGTGTTTGTCCGGAATGGCCGCGGGGTGCCCGCATCTACCGATCCAACCAGCAACGAATGTGGGGGCGTGACGATGTCCGACAAGAGTGAGAACACGAGTACGGGGACGGTCCAGGCCGTGGCGGGATGGGCAACCAACTTGTCAGATGAGTTGCTCAAGTCCGTCGAATCTATGAACAAATCCGCAGTGGAAGCATCGCGCAAGTTTGCCGAGGCCGTGGAAGATGCGCTGCCCTCACAAGAGGAGGGCTCGCGGCGAACTGTTGTCAGCGCCGCTGTGGACTTGGCCGATCGATTAGTCACCATGCAGCACGAATTCCTGCGCAGTGTTCTAGAGAACGTCGACAACGCGGTCCAAAAGCGCGGCGAAAAGCAGAAGTGACAAGCGCCTGGTCTGTCTCGACCTAAAGGTGCAAGCGACGAAGGCCGGTGACCGTGTCGGACACGGTGGTGTGTGGATCGCGATAGGTGATGCCGAGTTCACGCTCGCTCGGCGAATCATCCGATCCCGGCATCTGGGTGTAGTACTGCATCCCCGCCGCGGTAAACGGCGTGTCGAAGGGCGCAAACCGCCTCGCACTGTCCAATAGTTCCCCGGCAGCACGCAGTGTGGTGTTGGGGAGCGGAACGACGAAGATCCTCCTACTGGCAATCTCGCTAAGCAGATTTGCGAGCTTCTGGGCGGGAAGTCGATGACCGCCCGCGGTGTAGCGGCGCGGGCCGCGCCCTGGCTCCAATAGCGCCAGGTGCAGGGCCGCCAGATCTCGAACGTCGACAACCAACCATGCCCCACGACCGGGAATCGCGCGGAGTCGCAATGCCGCTCTGACGCCCTCTGCGGCCTCACCAAACTGCTCACCGACTGGCGGACCGAGAACCATGCCCGGATAGGTGATGTTCACTGGTGCGCCGGCGTCCTGCAGGCCGCGCGCATACACGTCGACCTGAGCCTTGGATCGTCCGTATCCGTCGGTTCCACCGACCACCGGCAGGTCCGCCTCCAG
>JAJKIB010000122.1 GCA_021154745.1 Mycobacterium sp. | reverse complement strand
TTGGCGATTTCCTCGCCGACCTTCGTCGCCGCCGCCGTCATGATGTCCAGGTTGCCCGCATACGGCGGCAGGTAGTCCCCGGCGCCTTCCACCTCGATGAAGGTGGTCACCAGCGCCTGGCCGCCGGAGTGGGTCGACGGGTCGTCGAACTGGGGCTCGTTGAGCAGCCGATAGCCGGGCACGTAGGTCTGCACCTCGGCCACGACATCCTTGATCGACTGGGCGACCGCGTCACGGTCAGCGTCTTCGGGGATCGCGCAAAAGATGGTGTCGCGCATGATCATTGGCGGATCGGCGGGGTTGAGGATGATGATCGCCTTGCCGCGCTTGGCGCCGCCGATGGTCTCCACACCCTTGCTGGTCGTCTTGGTGAACTCGTCGATATTGGCGCGGGTGCCCGGCCCCGCAGAAAGGGAAGCCACCGATGCCACGATTTCCGCGTACGGCACGTCGACGACGCGGGAGACGGCGTACACGATCGGGATGGTGGCCTGGCCGCCACAGGTGATCATGTTGACGTTGGGGGCCTCGAGGTGCGCACGCAGGTTGGCCGGCGGGATCACGGCAGGGCCGACCGCCGCGGGGGTGAGGTCGATGGCGCGGATGCCGGCCTCGGCGTAGCGCGGCGCCGCGTCCTTGTGCACGTAGGCGCTGGTTGCCTCGAACAGCAGATCTGGCTTCTCGTCAAGACCAAGCAGCCAGTCGACGCCCTCGTGGCTGGTCTCCAATCCGAGCTTGCGCGCGCGGGCCAGCCCTTCGGACTCGGGGTCGATGCCGACCATCCAGCGCGGCTCCAGCCACTGCGAGCGCAACAACTTGTAGAGGAGGTCGGTGCTGATGTTGCCCGAACCCACGATCGCCACGGATGCCTTCTGAGGCATAAGAACTCCTAGCTATTCGAAACTCAGTCGGACAGAACCTAACCCGGCGAAGTCCGCGACGAAATCGCCACCGGGAGGTGCATCTATCGCACGCGTGCAGGAGCCCGGCAGCACGATGTCACCGGCCTTGAGGCGCACGCCAAATCCTTCGACCTTGCGGGCCAGCCAGGCCACCGCGGTGACCGGATTGCCGAGCACGGCGTCGCTGCGGCCGTTGGCGACGACTTCGCCGTTGTTGGTCAACACCGCGTCGATGGTCTTGATGTCGATGTCCTTCGGCGACACCCGCGCCTCACCCAGCACCCAGCCGGCCGACGAGGCGTTGTCGGCAATGGTGTCGCACAGCTTGATCTTCCAGTCTTTGATGCGGGTGTCGATCAGCTCGATGGAAGGGGCGAATGCGGCCGTCGCCGCCAATACGTCGTCTTCGGTGCAGCCGGCACCCGGCAGGTCGTCGGCCAGGATGAAACCGACCTCAACCTCGACGCGCGGGTATAGGTAGTTCGCCGACTTGACCGGTCGGTCTTCATACACGGCCATCTCGTCCAGCAGGTGCCCATAGTCGGGTTCGTCCACGTTCATCATCTTCTGCATGGCCTCCGACGACAGGCCAACCTTGTGTCCCACGACGCGGGCACCCTCTGCGACCCGCTGGCGGATATTGATCAGCTGGATCTCGTACGCGTCGACCACGTCGATATCGGGGTTTCCCTCGGTCAACGGGGAGATCGGGACGCGACTGCGTTCGGCCTGAGCGAGGTCGGCAGCGAGCTGTTCACGCACCTGAACACTGAGCATTGATGCTAGGACCTCTCTTAGTCCGCTCGTTTCTTCGACCGGCACAGTTGTTCTGCAGCGGGGCAATTCTATAACGTGTTCTACATGACGGGTCAGGAGTACGACGTCGTCGTGGTGGGAAGCGGCGCCGCCGGCATGGTCGCCGCCCTCACCGCGGCCCACCAGGGACTATCCACAGTAGTCGTCGAGAAGGCTGCGCACTATGGCGGTTCCACTGCGCGGTCGGGTGGCGGCGTATGGATTCCGAACAACGAGGTCCTGAAGCGCGACGGGGTTACCGACACTCCCGAGGCCGCCCGCACGTACCTCCACACGATCATTGGCGACGTCGTCGAACCCGAACGCATCGACACCTACCTCGACCGTGGCCCCGAGATGCTGTCCTTCGTGCTGAAGAACTCGCCGCTGAAGATGTGCTGGGTCCCCGGCTACTCCGACTATTACCCGGAGACGCCGGGCGGGCGAGCCGGCGGACGTTCGATCGAACCGAAGCCGTTCAACGCGCGCAAGCTTGGTGCTGATCTGGACGGCCTGGAGCCGCCCTACGGCAAGGTTCCGCTCAATGTCGTTGTGATGCAGCAGGATTACGTCCGCCTCAACCAGCTCAAGCGCCATCCGCGCGGCGTGTTGCGCAGCCTTAAGGTCGGCGCCCGCACCGTGTGGGCGAAGGCCACGGGTAAGAACCTCGTCGGCATGGGACGCGCGCTGATCGCGCCGCTGCGGATCGGCCTGCAGAAGGCCGGGGTCCCGGTTCGGTTGAATACCGCGTTCACCGATCTGTACGTCGAGGACGGCAGGGTTTGTGGAATCTGGGCGCGGTCCTCAGATGCGCCGGAATCGGCTGAGCCCCAATTGATTCGGGCGCGCCGAGGCGTCATCCTTGGTGCCGGGGGGTTCGAGCACAACGAGCAGATGCGCGTGAAGTACCAGCGGGCGCCGATCACCACCGAGTGGACGGTCGGCGCCAAGGCCAACACCGGCGACGGCATCATCGCCGCCGAGAAGCTGGGTGCCGCGCTGGACATCATGGAAGACGCGTGGTGGGGCCCGACGGTCCCGCTGGTCGGGGCGCCGTGGTTCGCCCTGTCCGAGCGCAACTCCCCCGGCTCGATCATCGTGAACATGGCAGGCAAGCGATTCATGAACGAATCGATGCCGTATGTCGAGGCGTGCCACCACATGTACGGCGGCGAATACGGTCAGGGGCCAGGGCCCGGCGAGAACATCCCGGCGTGGCTGGTGTTCGACCAGCAGTACCGTGATCGCTATATCTTCGCCGGACTGCAACCGGGACAACGCATTCCGAAGAAGTGGCTGGAGTCCGGCGTCATCGTCAAGGCCGACACGCTCGACGAGTTGGCGGCGCAGGCCGGCCTGCCGGTCGACGAGTTGAAGGCGACGGTGGAGCGGTTCAACGGCTTCGCCCGGTCCGGTACCGACGACGACTTCCACCGCGGCGAGAGCGCCTACGACCGCTACTACGGCGACCCGACCAACAAGCCCAACCCGAACCTCGGCGAGATCAGCCATGCGCCATACTACGCGGCCAAGATGGTGCCGGGCGATCTGGGCACCAAGGGCGGCGTCCGCACCGACGTGAATGCGCGCGCGCTGCGCGACGATGGTTCGGTGATCGACGGGTTGTACGCTGCGGGCAATGTCAGTGCGCCGGTGATGGGTCACACCTATCCGGGTCCCGGCGGTACGATCGGCCCGGCTATGACGTTCGGGTACCTGGCGGCGCTACACATTGCGGGGAAGGGCTAATGCCGATCAATCTGGACGAGGCGCTTGGTGCGGAACTCGAGCCGGCCGAATTCACTTGGACCAGTAGCGATATCCAGCTCTACCACCTCGGGCTGGGCGCTGGCATGGACCCGATGGACAAGCGCGAATTGCGCTACCTGACCGACGAAACGCCCCACGTGTTGCCTACCTTCGGCAATGTCGCGCAGAGCTTTCACATGACCAAACCGCCGACAGTGAACTTCCCTGGCATCGACATCGAACTGAGCAAGGTGCTGCACGCCAGCGAGGCGGTGTCGGCGCCCGGCCCGATTCCTCCGTCGGGGACCGGTGTCGCGGTAACGCGCTTCACTGACATCTGGGACAAGGGCAAGGCCGCGGTGATCTGGTCGGAAACCACGGTCACCACGCCGGACGGCACGCTCTTGTGGACGCAGAAGCGGTCGATCTTCGCGCGCGGCGAAGGCGGCTTCGGTGGCGAGCGTGGCCCGACAGGGGCCCAGTCGTCATCGGAACCGCCCGAGCGGGCACCCGACTTCGAACTTTCCATTCCGGTGTCACCACAGCAGGCCCTGCTGTACCGGATGTGCGGCGACCGTAATCCGTTGCATTCGGATCCCGAATTCGCCGCCGCCGCAGGCTTTCCGAGGCCGATCCTGCACGGGTTGTGCACGTATGGCATGACGTGCAAGGCAATGGTGGACAACTTGCTCGACGGCGACACCGCGCGGGTGGGCAGCTACGGCGCCCGGTTCGCCGGCGTCGTGTTTCCCGGCGAGACGCTGAAGGTGAGAGTCTGGAAAGAAGGCGACGGCTTCCGTGGGGTGGTCACCGCGCCCGAGCGTGATGACGCGGTCGCACTGGCCGACGTCGAATTGGTGCCGGCTTAATTCGCGCGGCGCCGGCCCCGGGTTAGTCATCGTCGGGGTCAGGTTCATAGACTTCGTCATCCGGCATGGACGAGTACGCCTGCCAAGGATCCGGTGGCTGAGTCGCACTCATACCGGTACCTCGTTGTGGCTCACGATCACTTCACGACCCCGATGCCACCGACAGTTGGACTGGTGACGGTGACGACGTTATCCCAGGTTGAAGCGCCAGCTGGCCAGACCGTGTCTGCTTTCGCGCTGGCGCCGAGCAGTGAACAATTGCCTCCACCTCCACCTACGCCGGAGATTCCGAAGTCACTGGAGGAGCCGACCGGTACCCCGCAGACGTCCGACGACGTCATGACGTCAGGGAACAAGTTTGTGCCGGGGGAGACGGCGGCACAACAGAGCGTTGACAACTCGCCCGCAACCAATTCGCCTGCAACGCAAACGGCACCGCCGTCTACACCTGCTACAGGTGGGGCAAGCCCCGCTGAAGCGGGTGGCGTGACAGGTGGCGGAGGCGAAACCTCGCCGAGCAACAATGAAAGCGGCGGCACGTCTTCGGAAGGCGGAACGACCCCGTAGCTTGCGGCACCGAAGCATCCCCGCGCATATACCTGCTGCCTCGGGCATGCGCCTGCCGGTTAGGTGCGGCTCGGGATTTAGTCCGACTCGTCGTGGCGGGCACCGGATCCGTTAGCTCGTCCCGGATTAACGCCGTCGCGCGTCAACCGATCCAGCTCGTGGCCCAGCCGTGGTTCGCCCCGTGCTATGCCGTGTCGACCCATGATCGTGCAGACGCACCTCGTGCGGCAGGCTATGCCAAGTGTGCCGATTGTTCGGTGTCGAACCAATCTCGCTTGTCGGAAACGACGAGGGCAAGCGGCATGAAAGACTGGACGTAGTGAATTCGATTGCCTCCTGCTTCGCGCGCTTCATCCATCGCGGTGGTGCCAAGAGCTAGGACCTCGTCGAGGACTTCGTATGGTGGTTGCTGAGCCAAAGGAGGCAGTGGCGTGCTGACCACCCCGATGCTTGCCGTCCGGTGAAACGATGTCGTTGTGACGACGTCGCGGATGCGTTCTGCAAGGGGTGCTGGTTCCGCCGTAGCGAACACATCGGCGAACACGAACTCGGAGTCGGAGAAATGGCCGATGATCGCAGTGCTCCGAGCGGTTCGGCGTAGCTGTTGGGCGATGGCAATGCGCGCCCGGTTTGCGTCCGATGTGCCGCTGGCCCGGGTGCAAACCGAAAGACCGTCGAGCCCGATCACCGCTACCACCAGATACCGGTCCTCCTTTCGACTACGGCCAGCCACTAGCGTGGCGAATTCCTCGTAGAACCCGGCCCGGTTGAGCAGGCCAGTGAGTGGCTCGAGATCTTGGTGTAGGACCTCAGTGTCGATCAGCCGCAGAATCAGTCGGCACGCGAACACGGCAAAAATATTGACTACGGCGACGAGAAGGACACCGCATACCGCTACGACAGGGTCGATGGCTGCAAGGCGTAAGCCAAGGATGCCGAGGGTCGCCGCAGCCACTGTCCAGCTAACCACCAATAGCCTGGCGGTATGCAACAAGGCAGTGTAGGCGCCAACAACGCAGAAGGCGGTCGCTCCGAATAGGCCGGCCAGCGGATACAGGGGATTGACCTGGATAAGGGATGCCACGGCTATGCATATCGTTCCGACCGCGACGAAGAGTCGCGACTCGTTCCTAGTGGGCCAACGTCGCCGAAGCCAGCCGAGGGCCATCACCGAGCAGCACGCGGCGACGACGGCTGCGAGGATTCGGTCTCGTGGGTCATGCGAACCCACCCCACTGTAAATCGATGCCAGCGGCATCACGCCGAGAGAGAAGATCACGACAGCGATGACCCGGCAAGTGGACTGTTGCGCACCACGCGACGCGAGAAACGCTGTAAGCCAGTAGTAGTGGTCGAAATGGCCCGACCACCCGCGCGCTCTTCTCATTCGGGTCTCCCTCCTAGTAGCGGACTCAGCGCCTATTCGCACGCACCAGCTGGCGCAGGTTAGCCTGCGTTGGGTGTCCGCGGTAACAACCAGCAAACAAATTCTGGCACATCATCGACCGCAGCTCTCAAAGGAAGCCTTCCGCTGACTATGCGTTGCCATATCCCCCACCTGGTACCTGAACGACCGCTCGCAGAGGCGAGTCGGCAGATGCCGCCCCTGGTAGGCGGACTTTGCGGGCGGTTGCGTCACCAGGCTACATCCATCGACAGGGGCGGGGGTGCGTTTCGGCCAAGATCCGACAACGCACGCGTTCGTGCCGAGAAGCCATTCCAATCCACCGCTTCACACCGTTTGCCTTTAGTTATGGAGCGACTACGCCACGCCCAGTATGTCTAGGCCACGGCAGATTCTCGATACAATGTTGACGTTGCTGAAACCGAGGGGGCAGTCAGGTCCTTTGTCAAGAACGAGGCGATGCCGTGCATCGAAATGTCCTGTACGTTAGTTTGCCAACGTGCCATGGACACTGCTACAACGGGACTTGCCGCGACCGTTGGCACAACGCATCAATGCGAGCTAGCAACTCCAGCGACCGTCAGGCGGGCGACCTGGAGTCGG
>JAJKIB010000121.1 GCA_021154745.1 Mycobacterium sp. | reverse complement strand
GGTCTCAGCGCCGACGACCAGCGGCTGGTCGACCAGGCGCTGGTCGACCTCGACGGCACGCCGGACAAGTCGCGGCTGGGCGCCAACGCCATGCTCGGCGTGTCGCTCGCGGTGGCCAAGGCCGCGGCGGAGTCGGCGGGGCTGCCGCTGCTCCGCTACGTCGGCGGGCCCAACGCGCACATCCTGCCGGTGCCGATGATGAACATCCTCAACGGTGGCGCGCACGCGGACACCGGCGTCGACGTCCAGGAGTTCATGGTCGCGCCGATCGGTGCGCCCAACTTCAAGGAGGCGCTGCGGTGGGGCGCCGAGGTGTACCACTCGCTGAAGTCGGTGCTCAAGAAGCAGGGGCTGGCCACCGGCCTCGGCGACGAGGGCGGCTTTGCGCCCGATGTGGCAGGCACCAAGGCCGCGTTGGACCTGATCCTGAGCGCCATCGAGGCGACGGGCTTTGCGCCCGGTTCCGACGTGGCGCTGGCTCTCGACGTCGCCGCCACCGAATTCTTCACCGCCGGAACGGGTTACAGCTTCGAGAAGGAGACCCGCACCGCCGAGCAGATGTCCCATTTCTACGCCGGGCTGATCGACTCGTACCCGCTGGTGTCGATCGAGGATCCGCTGTCGGAGGACGACTGGGACGGCTGGGTGGCGCTGACGACAGCGATCGGGGACCGCATTCAGATCGTCGGCGACGATCTGTTCGTCACCAACCCTGAGCGCCTCGAGGAGGGCATCGAAAAGGGCGCGGCGAACGCATTGTTGGTGAAGGTCAACCAGATCGGCACGCTCACCGAGACGCTGGATGCGGTGGCGTTGGCGCACGCCAGCGGCTACCGCACGATGATGAGCCACCGCAGCGGTGAGACCGAGGACACCACGATCGCCGACCTCGCCGTAGCGGTCGGCAGCGGCCAGATCAAGACCGGTGCGCCGGCGCGCAGCGAGCGGGTCGCCAAGTACAACCAGCTGCTGCGCATCGAGGAGACCCTCGGCGACGCCGCCCGCTACGCCGGGGACCTGGCCTTCCCGCGCTACTCGGTGGAGGCCAAATAACCCGTGCCCGAGGCGAAACGGCCCGACCCGAAACGACGGTCCCCTGCGGGCCGTCCGAAGGGGACGGCGCCTGCCCGACGCCAGTCGCGCGCGACCGAGACACGGTCGGCGCCGGAGGTCGAGCCGGATGAGAAGCCGAAGGACACCATCCGCGAATCGATCGTCGCGTCGGCGGAGCAGCAGTCCGACCAGCGGTTCGGGTCGGCGGCCCGGCGCGCGGCGATTCTCGCGGCGGTGGTTTGCGTGCTCACGCTGACCATCGCGGGTCCCGTGCGCACCTACTTCGCGCAGCGCACCGAGATGAAGCAGCTGAAGGCCACCGAGGCGCATTTGCGCGAGCAGATCTCCGGCCTCGAAGAACAGAAGGTCAAACTCGCCGACCCGGTGTTCATCGCGGCGCAGGCGCGCGAGCGGCTCGGGTTCGTGATGCCGGGAGACATTCCGTACCAGGTGCAGTTGCCGGCGAACGCTGCAGTGCCCGGCGCACCCGGCGCCGAGGCATCGACGGGAGCAAAGCCGGGCGAACCCTGGTACACGTCGCTGTGGCATACGATTGCCGATGCGCCGCATGGTGTTTCGCCGACCGCTCCGCCGAGTGCGCCTCCTCCCGGTGGTTGACCAGGCGGATCTCGGCGCCGTCGCGCGGCAACTGGGCCGCGAGCCCCGCGGCGTGCTGGAGATCGCCTACCGCTGCCCAAACGGTGAGCCCGGTGTTGTCAAGACGGCTCCGAGACTGCCTGATGGAACGCCGTTTCCGACGCTGTACTACCTGACGCACCCGGTGTTGACGGCGGCGGCCAGCCGGCTTGAATCGTCGGGCATGATGCGCGAGATGACCGAACGGCTGCAACAGGATTCGCAGCTGGCCGCCGCGTATCGGCGGGCGCACGAGTCCTACTTGGCCGAGCGTGATGCGATCGAGCCGCTGGGGACCACGTTTTCCGGTGGCGGCATGCCCGAGCGGGTCAAGTGTCTGCATGTGCTGATCGCGCACTCGCTGGCGGTGGGCCCCGGCGTCAATCCCTTTGGCGACGAGGCGCTGGCGGTGTTGGCCGACGAGCCGGCGATGGCGGACCTCCTGGAGAAGGGCAAGTGGACTTGAACCGGTTAGCGGCAATTGACTGCGGCACCAACTCGATCCGACTCTTGATCGCCGACATGGTTGACGGCCGGTTGGCCGACCTGCATCGCGAGATGCGGATCGTGCGGTTGGGCCAAGGCGTCGACGCTACAGGACAATTCGCGCCGCATGCGCTTGCGCGCACGAAGGCGGCGCTGGTCGATTACGCCGAGCTGCTGCGCAATTTTGACGTGCGCAAGGTGCGGATGGTCGCGACGTCGGCCGCCCGCGACGCCGCCAACCGTGACGAGTTCTTCGCCATGACGGCCGAAGTGCTCGGTGCGGTGGTTCCGGGTGCATTGGCCGAGGTGATCACCGGCACCGACGAGGCGGCGTTGTCGTTCCACGGCGCGGTGGACGAATTAGACGCGGCCTCAGCGCCTTTCGTGGTCGTCGACCTCGGTGGCGGTTCGACCGAGGTGGTGCTGGGCTCGCGCGATGTCGAGGCGAGCTTTTCATCCGACATCGGCTGTGTGCGGCTGACCGAGCGCTGCCTGCACTCCGATCCGCCGACGGCGGTGGAGGTCGCCGCCGCGCGGGAGGTGGTCCGCGAGGCGCTGGGCGACGCACTGCGGGCTGTACCCGTGGAGAGGGCCCGTACCTGGGTCGGGGTGGCCGGCACCATGACCACGCTGTCGGCGCTGGCGCAGAAGATGACAACCTACGACTCGGAGGCGATCCATCTGTCCAGGGTGGGGTTCGGTGACCTGCTGGAGGTGTGCGACGAATTGATCGCGATGACGCGTCAGCAACGCGCCGCGCTTGGCCCGATGCACGAGGGCCGCGTCGACGTCATCGGCGGCGGCGCCATCATCGTGGAGGAACTGGCGCGTGCGCTGGGCAGTCGGGCGGCCATCGACTCGCTGGTGGTCAGCGAGCACGACATCCTGGACGGAATTGCGCTGTCGATCGCGTAGCGCCTGAGGACAGTTAGGAAAATTGCCCGCGTACGGAGCGACAAACTCCCGCCACACGCAGGCTGTCGCTCGGTACGCGGACAATTTCAATACCGGCCCGGGACGCCGCGCCCTTCTTAGCGCAGACGCTTGCTCGGGTCCCGCTGACCGGCGAGGGTGACACCGAGCAGCACCATGCCGATGCCGAGGCCGAAATGCAGCCAGTTGTCTGCGCTGTTGAGGGCCAGAAGGTTGACGCTGCTGGCCTGGTTCATGAACATTCCGTGCAGCCACAGTGCCAGGTAGACCAGACCTCCGCCGAGGAAGTACGCGCGCGACGCAGCGTAAGTGCGAGCCAGCGCGATTCCGACGACGCCGGATGCCAGGTGCACGACGTTGTGCAGGCCCGAAACCGCGAACACTCCGAAGAGCCTCGCACCGGAATGGTGTCCGGACCATTCGAGGAGGCCATAGTCGGTCGTCGCACCCGGGATGAAGCCGAGGACGCCGATCACGATAAACCCGCCGCCAACGAGCAGGGCGGCGCCCTGCACCGCCATGTACTTGGGGGCCGTCGTCGTCATCGCCTCGCCTCCTGCACTTATTTACGCAGGAGAAATACCCCGGCCGACGCTGGGTTAACCCGAGGTGTGCGGGTAGCTACCTTTTGATGTTGCAGTTCGGCGGGTTACCGCAATGGTGGCCGCCTTCGCATGCGTTGCAATGACAATTACAACCCGAGCCCGCCCTGGCCTCTGATGCTGGCATCGTCGATCAACTCCTCTGTAGCTCTGACCACCTGAGAGGGTGGGAGCAGAGTTCGTTACCACGGACGCTTATCAACATATGACGACATGACAATAGTTCGCATCACTTTGGAACAAAGGAAAGTCGACGCCGATGACCGACGAACGCAGCTATCCCGCGGGGGTGCCGTGCTGGGTTGACACCGAACAGCCGGACGTAGACGCCGCCCGCCATTTCTATGCATCCCTGTTCGGGTGGTCGTTCACCGACGCTGTACCTCCTGACGCGCCAGGGACGTACTTGATCGCCTCGCTCGAGGGCAAGGACGTGGCGGCGGTAGGGCCGGCACACGGGGACGCGCCGGTCGAGTGGAACACCTACATCGCTGTCGAGGACGCCGATCTCGCCGCGGCCACTGTACGTGCGGCAGGCGGCAGCGTCACGCTCGAACCGGTCGACGCAGGGCCCGGCGGCCGGCTAGCTGCCTGTGTCGACCCGCGCGGTGCACGGTTCCGCCTGTGGCAACCGCGACGGCGGCTGGGCGCCCAGCTCACCAATGCACCCGGCAGCTGGAACTTCAGCGATCTGCACACCACCGATGCGGCCGACGCCAAGGGGTTCTACGCGCCGCTATTCGGTTGGGGGCTCGATGATATCGGCTTCGCAACGATGATCCGCCGGCCCGGATACGGTGACCATCTCGCCGCTACCGTCGACCCCGGAATCTTCGAACGGCAGGGCGGTATCTCTGCGCCGCCCGGCTTCGCCGACGCCATCGGCTGGCTGGTGCCACTGGCAAGTGGCCGCGATCACTGGCACGTCACCTTCACGGTCGCGTCACGCGACGAAGCGGCGGCGACGGCTGAAAAGCTTGGTGCCGTGGTGATTTCGTCGCAGGATACCGACTGGACCAAGACCGCGCTGATTCGTGACCCGCAGGGTGCTGAGCTAACGCTGAGCCAGTTCACCCCGCCGACGAGCGGGCCAAACCCGGGGTAACCGGCGTGGTGTCTGAGCGACGGTCCGGGTGGTCGCGTTCGTTGAATTGGCGTAGGCCTTCGGCGGTTTCCGACGCGACGATCGACCGGTTGAAGCATTCTGCTTCGATGCGCAGCCCGTCGTCGAGCGGTCGGCCCTGCCCGGTGCGGGCGGCCTGGAGGTCGGAGCGCAGCGCGGGCTGGGGGAGCGCGGCGATGGTCTCGGCGAGCTCAAGGGCCCGCTGGAGGCACGTGCCGCTGGGCACGACTTCGTTGACGAGGCCGATGCGTTCGGCTTCGCGGGCGTCGATCACGCGCCCGGTGACGATCAGCTCGATCGCGCGCCGATATCCCAGGATGCTGGTAAGCCGTTGCGTGCCACCGTCGGCCAGCCCGATATTCCAGCGCCGGCAGGTCACCCCGAACGTGGCGTGCTCGTCGGCGATCGCCATGTCGGTCCAACATGCCCACTCCAGCCCGCCTGCGTACGCGACGCCGTTGACGGCGGCGATGGTTGGCTTGTAGATGTCGGTCCACCGCGACGGGCCGAGCACACCGTCGGCCGGGCTGGCGTCGATATCAAGCTCCCCGGCGAATGCCGCCTTCAGATCACCGCCGGCGCAGAACGCATTGTCGCCCGCGCCGGTGAGGACGCCGACGAGGGCGGTGTCGTCGGCACGGAAGCGGTTCCAGGCGTCGATCAGCTCGCGATGTGTCTGCGGCCCAATGGCATTCATGCGCTCGGGCCGGTTGATCGTGATGATCGTGACCGGCCCCCGCTGCTCGTAGATCAGATGCTCGTAGTCGGTCACCGGGTGCACGCCAGCCGCTCGTCGAGGTTGGCGTGGAAGCGCCCGATCGCGCTCTCGTGGCGGCCGAACTCCACGAACTCGTTCGCGCCGGCGTGCAGGCCGCGCTGGACACCTTCGGACATTTCGTTGTCCTCCACTCCGCCCTCGTTCAGCAGGTTGCGCGCGCCTGCAGCAGCGTCAGGGTTGGCCGACGCACGCTTGGCTACTTCGGGCGTGACCATCGCGTAGATCGTGACGGTGGTGTGGTCGACATCGATCGGGTCGATCGTGATCACCAGCGCCTGATTGGGGAACGTCGCAAACATCACGTTGGGGAACAGATGATACACGTAAGTCACCCGGTGACCGACCGTCCACGTCGATTCGGGGCGGTCGCGCAGGTGTTCAATGTTTTGATAGGGGAACGTGATTCGGGTGTTAGGTCCGAATGCCTCCACGACGTTGAGGTCGTCGTACTGGATTGGATAGAAGGTGTCCTTGTGCGTCGTGCGGATGTGGTAGCCCTCGAGGAACTGCTCGACGAGAACTTTCCAGTTCATTGGGCGCACGGCGGGTCTCACGGCGAAAAGCCGCTCTGCGGGCAGCAGCTTATTGCGCCACGGGCTGCCGTCGGTCAGGGCGGCCATCGCAGCGTCGGCGCGTTGCGGATCGGCCGTGGGTGACAGTGGGCCGATGACGATGAGGCCGTCGACTTCGCGGCTGTCGACCTCGACCAGTCCCCGGGTGGGCATGTCGAGATCGGGGAACGCCTCGGCGTGGGGGACGTGCGACAGCGAGCCGTCGAGGCGATACGTCCAGCCGTGGTAGCGGCACACAAACGCGTGCGTACAGCCGGGGCCTTCGACCAGGGCCATGCCGCGGTGGCGGCACGAGTTGCGGAAGACCCGGGCCCGGCCGTCGCGGTCGCGCACGGCGAACAAGGGCACACCGAAGGTGACGCGTTCGGCGTGGTCGCCGGCGTTGGGTATCGCGGCCGACGGTAGGTAGACGCTCGGAAACGAGCGCAGCGTTTCCATTTCGTTGGTGAATCGGCTTGGGTCCAAATAATTCTGGACCGGCTCCCGCCATGCGTCGCCTTCATCGGTCGTGCCGGCGTCGATGTGCGCGAGGATGCGGCGAACGATCTCCACATCGTCGGCGACCGACGCCTTTGTCGGAGTGCTCATACTGTGCGAGTATCACACTATGACTATCACACGTCAACAACTTTGTGAGATGATGGACCGCGTGCCGGCAGTCGATGAACGCCGTGGCCGAGTAGCCGATTTGATCGGCGACCAGTCGCTCAGCGCTCGATCCGTCCTTGCGACGGCGCTCTTGGGTGCCGACCAGCCCCACCTCACAGTCGGAGAGCTGGTCGCGATGGCCTCGCTGTTCGGCATCAGCGACGGCGCCGCCAGGACCTGCCTGTGGCGCATGGTGTCCAACGGGGAACTCATCAGCGACGACGGGACCTACGCGCTGGCGGGCGGCTTGCTCGAACGGCGTCAACGTGTCGACGAGGCATCGCGGATCGACGATGCTGCACGCCGGCCGTGGGATCGCACGTGGGAGTTGGCGGTCGTCTCGCTGGAGCGCCGGTCGGCGGCCGATCGTCTCGCGCTGCGCAAGGCCGCAACGGCGCTGCACCTCGCCGAACTACGAGAAGGCGTCTGGATCCGCCCGGATAATCTCGATCCGGACCGCTTGCCGACGCTGCGCGCAGTGCTGGACAGGCAATGTGTTCACTTCCACAATGCCGCGACCGACATCCCTGCCGAGACAGTGAGATCGCTGTTTCACCTTGATGATTGGGCGGCCGACGCATACAGGCTCACCCTCGCTCTGCACGACGAGGTCAAAGCCGAAGCGGTCGCCGCCGACGACTTCGCCTATTGGTTCACACTGTCGGTCGCCGTGGTCCGGCATCTTCAGCTCGACCCGCTCTTACCCGCCGAGTTCATCGGCAACGAGTGGCCGGGACAGGATCTGCGCAGCGCCTACCGTCGCTTCGACGAGGTGTTCAAGCAACGGCTGAACACGTTGGCTCTGCGCACCAACGCATCCGCTGCCAGGGGCACCATGCGTTCTGGCGGTGTCATCATGTGTTGACGACGTTCAGAGACACATATCCCTCGGAAACCTCAGCTCCGCAGGATCGGCCGCAAGGTGTCGAGCACCGCCGCGTCCTCGATCGTCGACGGCACTGGTTCGTCGCGGCCGTCGGCAATCCCGCGCATGGTCTTGCGCAGTATCTTTCCCGACCGGGTCTTCGGCAGCGCAGGCACGACATCGACAAGCCTGAAAGAGGCCACTGCGCCGATGTTTTCGCGTACCGCCTCGATCAGTTCGTCGGTCAGCCGCTCGGCCGTCGCACCGGCCTTCAGCACGACGAAACCTCGCGGCACCTGTCCCTTGATCTCGTCGGCGACGCCGATCACCGCACACTCCGCGACGGCCGGATGCCCTGCCAGCACCGCTTCGATCGATCCCGTCGACATCCGGTGTCCCGCAATGTTGATGACGTCGTCGGTGCGACCCATCACGAACAGGTAGCCGTCCTTGTCGAAGTATCCGCCGTCGCCGGTCAGGTAGTAGCCGGGGAACGCCGACAGATAGGACGAGATGTAGCGGTCGTCGTCGCCCCACAGTGTCGGGAGGGTGCCCGGCGGCAGCGGCAGCCGCACGCAGATCGCGCCTTCTTCGTTCGCGTCGCACTCCGACCCGTCCGGCCGCAGGACCCGCACGTCGTAACCGGGCATCGGCACCGTCGCGGAGCCGGGCTTGATCGGCAGCGGTTCGACGCCCATCGGATTGGCGGCGATGGACCATCCCGTTTCGGTCTGCCACCAATGGTCGACGACCGGGATGCCGAGTATGTCTGACGCCCAGCCGTATGTGCCGGGGTCCAGGCGTTCGCCCGCCTGGAACAGGTATTTCAGCGCCGACAGGTCGTACTTGCCGAGGTGCAGGCCCTCGGGGTCTTCCTTCTTGATCGCGCGGATCGCCGTCGGCGCGGTGAACAACGCCTTCACGCCGTGCTCGGACGCGACGCGCCAGAACGCGCCCGCATCCGGGGTGCCCACGGGCTTGCCCTCGTACAGCACGGTCGTCGCACCGAGCAGCAGCGGTCCGTACACGATGTAAGAGTGACCGACGACCCAGCCGACATCGCTTGCCGCCCAATAGACGTCGCCGGGCTGCGTGTCGTAGATGTTGCGCATGCTCCACAGCAGCGCCACCGC
>JAJKIB010000120.1 GCA_021154745.1 Mycobacterium sp. | reverse complement strand
GCCGAAAACATGCTGCGGTCCGTCGTTGCGGACCACGCATTCATCGGCGCGGACGCGGTACACCCCCAATACGGTGTCGCGTCACGCACTCTCGAGCAGAGCCGACTGAAAACGCTGATGATGCAGCGCGCCCGGCAGACCGTGGTGGTCGCCGACCATCGCAAGCTCGACACCGACCAGTTCAACTACTGGTCCCCGTTGCCCGCGCACTGGCGGTTAGTCACCGACGACAACGCCGAACCCGCCGCACTGGATTCGCTGCGTGCCGTTGGCGCGCAGATCGATCTCGCCCAGCCACTGCGGGCACTCACCGACATCGCCGATATGAAAGGCAATCAACCGTGACAACCACGTCGACTTCGATCGACGCCACCCAGTTCGAGCTAGACCGAGGCGGGTTCCGCCAAGCCGTATTGCATCGACCTGGTGATCTGCGCATCGAGCGAGCGTCGATCCCGGAGCTGCAACCAGGCGATGTGCTGTTGCGCGTCGACTCAGCGCTGTTGTGCGGCACCGACGTTCGGATCTACGAGGGCCGCAAACAACGTAACGTCACGTTCCCCACCGTGCTCGGCCACGAGTTCGCCGGCACGGTCGTCGACTCCAACGGCCCGCTGCCCACCCGCGTCACAATGGGCGACCAAGTCGCGGTGTACCCGTTGGTGACATGCGGGGTGTGCGCGGCCTGCCGCAAGGGACACGAGAACATCTGCCGCAACCGCAAGGCATTCGGCTACCAGCTCACAGGCGGCCTGTCCCAGTACGTGCATGTCCCAGCGGCCGCCAGACAGAATCTGGTGGCGGTTGCAGGGGTGCCGGCGGCCCAGGCCGCGATCATCGAACCGGTGGCGTGCGCATACAACGGGCAGCAGCTTGCCGGCATGGCCGCGGCGCAGACTGCGCTCGTCGTCGGATGCGGACCGCTGGGGCTGATCCACGTCGGCCTGGCCAAGAACCTCGGCGTCGACAAGGTGGCGGCTGTCGACCCCATCGCCGGGCGCCGGGCGATGGCCTCCCGGTTCGGCGCCGACCTGGTGTTGGAGCCAGGCGAAGACACCCCGGCCGCGCTGAACGACTTCACCGACGGCGGCATCGATGTGTTGGTCATGGCGATCGGCCGGATCGACGCTCTGACACCGTATTTGGGGTGTCTCTCCCCCGGCGCACGCATCTCGGTTTTCGCGGGGTTCGGTGCAGACGCCGACCTGGCGGTATCGGCCAACGACGTGCACTACAACGAGTGGACGATCGTCGGCGCCTCGTCCTGCCGACTCGACGGATTCCATGCCGTCGCACCGTTGGTGGCCTCCGGCACGCTGCCGGTCGCCGAACTCATCGGTACCCAACTTTCCCTCGACCGGGCGGCCGAAGCCATCGGGCTGGCCGGCTCCGGCGCCGACATGCGGGTCGGCGTCGACCCATGGGCCTGACCATCACCACAAAAGGAGCACTGTGACAACCACTTTCACGCCGGCGTTCGACATCAACCGTGCGGGCACCACCCCGGCCCTCGGCCGGGAACTGCGGCTACGCCGGCTGTTCGGTGCCGACGGCCGCACCCTCACCGTGGCGCTCGACCAAGCGGTGCCCCGTGGCGTCGCGCCGCGGCTGGCCACCATCGGCTCCACCTTCGCCAGCATCGCCGACGGTGAGCCGGACGCAGTGACAATCACCAAAGGACTTGCCGGACCGCTGCTCGGCGGCAATCGCGCACCGCTGCCGTGGATCCTGAAGGCCTCGATGTTCTCGGTCGAGTTCCATCCCACCTACGACGCCACCATCGGCACCGTGCAGGATGCGATCCGGTTGGGCGCCGATGCCGTGGCGGTCGGCATCTCCGCCGGCTCGTCGAATCAGGTTGCCATGTTCGAAATGTTGACCCGCGTCGTCGAGGAGGCACATTCCTGGGGCATGCCCGTCGTCTGCCACGCGTATCCCTCCGGTGAATTATGGGCTGACCGAAAGGGTTCCACCGAATCGGTGCTGTATGCGTCGCGCGCGGCGGCCGAGCTCGGCACCGACATCGTCAAGACCTGGTACACCGGATCCACAGCGGAATTCGCCAAGGTCGTGGAGGGCACTCCGGCCATCGTGGTCGCCGCGGGCGGCGCTCCCGCGCCCAGCCCGCTGGACGTGCTCAAGCAGGCCGCGTCGGTCGTGGAGGCAGGTGCGCATGGGATGACGGCGGGCCGCAACATTTGGCAGGCACCGGACCCGGCCAAGATGGTCAACGCACTCAAGGCGGTCATCCACGGCGGAGACAGCCCCGACGTCGCCGCCAAGCTGCTGGACTGACCGGTCTCGTGACATACCTCGGAATCGACGTCGGAACGTCAGCGACCAAGGCGGTCGTAATGAACTCGGGTGGAACGGTTCTGGCTCGTTCGCGGGTGTGTCATCCGTCGGCCCGCGGTGCTGAGGTGGGCCGCGCGGATCCTGCGGCGTGGTTGGCCAGCGTCACGGCGGCGGTGCTCGACCTCGACGAGTACACCAACGACGTGCAGGGCGTCGGCGTCGACACCCATTGCCCAACCGCATTGCTTCTCGACGGCTCCGGCGCGCCACTGACCGCGGGCGTGACGTGGGACCACCCGGGACTTGCCGCGCCGACAGAGGAATTGATCGGCGCGCTGAGTGAGCACGATCGGCGGCTGGTGGGCAACCATTTGATGCCTGCCACCGCCATGGGAGCCGCGTACCGGCTGCTGACCGTAATCCATCCCGAAGCGGTCAGTGCGGCAAAGACTTTCGGTCTTGCCGGGACGTGGCTCGGTCAGTGGCTCACCGGCGAGCGGGCCGTCGATCCTACGCAGGCGTCCTACACCGGACTGATGGCCAGCACCGACGGATCGTGTGAGTGGCTGAGTGCGGCGCTTGCACGGTTGGGTATCCCACCGGAGCAGCTGCCGCCGGTGCGGCCGTCGTTAGGTGTGCTGGGCACGCTGCTATCCCCGGTGGCTCGGGCTCTCGGCCTGCCGGACGACATTCCCGTGCTGGTCGGCTCCGGCGACACTCCAGCCGCCTCGTATGCGTTGGGCTCACAACCCGGCGGGCGCCCATTGCTCATCATGGGCACCACGCACGTCGTATCCAATGTTCTAGACACTCCCGATCCGAGGGCGTTGGCACTGCAGCGAGTCGACGTGCGTGCTGGCCGATGGCTGATCAACGGCGTCATCAACGGCGGTGACGCGCTGGCCGACGGCGCACACCGCCTTGGTTACGGCGACGGCGACTGTGCCGTCGCTTCACTGGTCGAGGCGGCCTACCGCGCCACGCCGGGCGAAACGGCTACCGCGCCCGTTTTCATCCCCCACACCAGGCCGGAGCGCGGCCCCCTCTGGTTCGCCGAACCGCGGACCGAGCTGTTCGGCCTCGGGCCCGACATCGCCGCGCCTGCCGCCGCGCGCGGCATCGTCGAGGGCGTGCTGTTCGCCGACCGGATGATCGTCGAATCGTGCATTGGCTCCGACCAGCGAACGCTGTACGTGAGTGGCGCTTTTGGCGATGAACCCGAACTGCCGCAGTTACTCGCCGATGTGCTGGACCGCGACATTCTGGTCGTCGATGAGAGCCATCTGCCTGCCGTCGGCGCCGCCGCGATGTGCAGCGAAGTGCTCGACGGGCACGTCATCGACGCGCCCGCGGCCCGCCGAGCGCATCCCCGCGCTGAATGGCGAGACACCGTGGCCGCGCGCTGGCACGAGTTCCGGCGGACGTGGTCGACCGTGACCGGCGTGCCACCGTTGAGCACGCTCGACGACGCCCTTGCCGGCAGCATGCCGTCATGACGGGTCCTATCTACGTCTCACGGCTGCTCACCGACCGCGCGATGGCTCACCTGCGCGCGCTCGGTGCGCCGCTTCGGGTGGGTGGCGAATCTCCCCCGGGCCCGGCCGAACTCGAGACCGGGGTAGCCGGCGCGGTGGCCGCGGTGGTCACACTCACCGAACGTGTCGACTCCGACGTGCTCGCAGCCGCAGGACCGCAACTGAAGATCGTCGCCAACGTGGCCGTCGGTTACGACAACATCGACGTGGCTGCCGCCGCCGCGGCGGGTGTGACCGTCACGAACACGCCCGGGGTTCTGGATCGGGCGACGGCCGACCATACCTTCGCATTGATACTCGCCGCGGCCCGCCGTATCACGGAGGGCGACAGCTTGATCCGGTCGCGGGCGCCGTGGGTATGGGGACCGCGGATGCTGGTCGGCCTCGACATCAGCGCCGGCGCCACCCTGGGCATCATCGGTTATGGCCGGATCGGCCGGGCTGTCGCACAGCGGGCCAAGGCCTTTGACATGGCGGTAGTGGCGACGAGCAGAAGTCGCGACCCCGGAAGCACAGAGGACGAAGTCACGTTCGTGGACACGGACACCCTCCTGGCGACAAGCGACGTCGTCACTGTGCTCACCCCGCTCACGTCAGAGACGCGCCACCTGATCGACGCCGCGGCCTTGGCGGCGATGAAACCGACTGCCTACCTCATCAATACGGCCCGCGGCGGCGTCGTCGATGAGGCCGCGCTGATCGACGCGCTGCACGCAGGTCAGATCCGTGGCGCGGCACTGGACGTCTTCGAGAACGAACCACATGTCAACCCTGCCTTGCTCGATGCACCGAATCTCGTTCTCACGCCGCATATCGCCAGTGCCGGCGAGGCGACACGCGACGCGATGGGCATCCTCGCGATCGACAACGTCGCAGCGGTACTGGCCGGGAAGCCGCCGCTGACACCGGTCGGCTGAGTGACTTGTGTGCGTTTTGTTGCGCTCATCGCTCCCAAACGCACACAAGTCACTAGTGGTGGTGGCAGGCCGCCGGTGGGGAGGGCGGGATGTCCAGCGCCGGGTTGCCGTCGAAGAAGCCGATCGGCTTGAGGTGAAATCCCGTGTAGGCGCACGGCATCACCGGCCAGTCTTCCGGCCGCACGATGTGATGGGCCCCGAGGGTGTACCACAGCACCACATCGGCGTTCTCGAGCGGCGCATCGTCGGCGATGAACTCAGGCAGTCCCTGCATGTCCGCCGACTGGTACATGTAGTCGCCCGCCGCGAACTTCTCGTCGGGGTCGTATTTGGTCACCCACAGGTTGTGCTGAACGAACCGCGCCCGGTCGTAGATGTAGGAGCCCTCCTGCACCATCACTGGCACGACGTCCTTCGGTGTCAGCTTGTAGGCGACCGGGCTGCCCAACTCGTTGCGCTTGGACGGGTTGGTGACCTTCCAGTAGCGGCCCTTCGACCAGTCCCAGTCCCGCGCCCCATCGGCCTCAGACGCCACCAAGGTGTCGCGGGTGACCCACGCGTTGTGATGGGGATTCAACTCCGGGTCGGGCTCGGGAAGCGAGTCGACCTCGTAGACGCTATTACCCGCGCCATCGACGCTCATGTCGAGCCGGAAGTTGAAGAAGTGTTGGTGATTGGGACCGTAGATGTTGGGCGCGACCAGCTTTCCCCATCGCGGCTGCTCGCCGTCCGCCACCGCCCCGGTGGTGAGTACCCCGGACAGCTTGACCTCCACCTCGATCGACGCGTCGTTGTAGAAGTACCAGAAGAACCCGTACTCGTAGTTGCCGACCGTGCAGATCATCGAGATCACCAGCCGCCGGGCGCGTCGCACCTCCACCTCACCGGTCCGGAAATCGGTGTGCTTCCAGGAGATTCCGTAGTCCTCCTCGTGCATGCAGAGCGCGTTGGGGATGGTGACCGCATTGCCCGATGAGTCGTTGACCGTACCGTCGAAGTAGAAGATCTCGCCAAGACAGTCGCAGCCAAGCGTCAGCGGGTTGGCGGAGAAGCCCATGCCGACTTCACCCATGTCGAAGACGTTCTTGTTCCAGTGAGTCGGCTGGGTATCCCCGTAGGGCACAACCATTTCCGACAGCGATGCGCGGTAGATAATGGGACGGGTCTCGCCGCGATCGGTGTAGGCGACTTCGTGCAGGGTGATGCCTTCGCGCGGGTTGAAGCCCACTCGCATCGACCACTTCTGCCAAGCCACCTTCCAGCCGTCGACGGAAAAGCTCGGCCCGTCAGGCTGCGTGATCTCGATGGCCTTGACGTCGTCACGGAATTGAGTGAACGCCGGCCGGTTGTTCTCGTCGAACATGAACTTCTCGGCGTAGTTGCCCGCGGTCGGCGGCAGCGGCACCACCCCGTGATCCTCGATGTCGATCACCTTCATCGCGTCAAGATCGAAGGTGACGATCAACCCCTCGACCGGTCGCGCGTAGCCGTGCTCGGAGGCCGCCGCACGCATGAACGTCAGCGGACGACAGATCAGCGGCGAGTTGTCGTAGTGATCCTGGCTGCCGTAATAGCCTGCGGGCCAAGGGTCGATCATCGCCAGGTCGAAATCCGTGACGCCGCGCTTGCGCATCGCCTCCTGCCAGCGCGGGTCGGCCCGCACCACCTCTTCCACTCCGGTCATGTGCTCGACGAGGTAGGACGGGAACCGGCCGGGCACGGCCTTCCACGAGTCGATGACCCGCGCGCCGAGGTCGACGATCGCCTCGTAGATCAGCTTGGCCGCACCGTCGTACATGGACACGAACGCCCGCCTCGGCACCTCCACGGCACCCTCGAACGTGAGCGCAGGCGTCTTGTCCGGTTCCGCCAACTGGATCATCACGAATTTCAGTGTCGGCGTGGCGTATTCGGAGTCGGTGATCACCGCAGCGGCGGTTTCGATCTCCGCTCCGGTCAACGGGTCGAGTGGATATCGCGCGGTGTTGTCAATCGCCCCAGTGCTCGGCACGGTGCTTTCCATTGTCATTTGGCCTCCTCCTTCAATTCGAGTACCGCCAGATGTGCCAGAGCGTCTTCCTGGCTGACCTTGGCCGCCGACCGACGGCCGAAGAAGTAGACGATGGCGCCGAGGACGAACATGCCGACCGCGATGCTGCCGACCCAGGTCATCCATGTGGCCGGCGGGACATCGATCCACGGCGAGGCAAACGAGTAGTACACGCCTGCGCAGGTCGCGACGACGCCCACCGCCGTCACCGCGTAAACGGCGGGCATGCCGCCGGGAATTCGCCAGAAGCCTTCCGACTCATAGCGATCCGCGTATTTCTTGCGTGCGATCACCAACGGGATGAAGAAGAAGAACCCGGAGATCAACCACACCACACTCAGGCCGCCCTGCAAGTAGATGGTGACGTTGGCCATGCTGCTCTGCGAATACAGCCCGACGAGAATCAGAGACGACAGCACGCCCTGGATCAGCACCGCGGTCACCGGGTTGCGGGTACGCGGG
This sequence comes from Mycobacterium sp., assembly GCA_021154745.1. Lineage (GTDB taxonomy): Bacteria > Actinomycetota > Actinomycetes > Mycobacteriales > Mycobacteriaceae > Mycobacterium. The sequence continues at coordinate 6,824 of JAJKIB010000120.1, read as the reverse complement.
TTGAGGTGGGTGAAGATTCGCGGCAGATGGCGCTCGAGGCCTGAGACGAAGATCAGCCGCGAGTAGGCCACCTGGTAGGTCGTCATCGCCACGAAGACGATGACCGCCAGCACCACAGCGCAGACTTCCATCAAGCCGGGGAAGCCCGATGTGCCGAGGTTTCCGATGACACCCGTAACCGGGTCGATCTGATCGCCCGGCAGCACCATCATCGTGCCAAGGGTCGTCAGCAGGTAGATCCCGATCAGCGCCGCCGATCCCCACGTGATCATCTTGGTCGCGCTGCGCTTGACCGAGAGGAACTCGGCGCCCATGTTGAACGGCGTCTCGACCCCGACCAGGTACAGCAACACCGTGCCGTACAGGAAGCCGGCACCGGCGAAGTTGGGAACCAGTGAGTCGTGCAGGCTGAACGGCGTCGCCGAACCGTGGCCGGCGGCGTAGATGACACCGCAGATGAAGATCGTCAGGGTGAGCACGCCGTAGACGATGAACGTGACGTTCATAATGCGCTGATTGGCCGCCAGTTTCGCCAGCGCAAGGCCGACCACCGTCCACAGGATCACCAGCTGCAAGACGATGCTCACCGTTAGCCCGAGCTCCGCGTGGAAGGCCAACAACAGGAACTGCAGCACGATCGCCGGCGACGATGCGGTGTTGAGGACGACGGGTACCCAGGACAGGTAGCCGCCGAGGAACGCCATCTTGTCGCCCATGGTCCGGAAGGCCCAGATGTACACACCGCCCTGTCCTGGCCACAGGTTGCCGAGTTCGGCGACCGCGAGGCCAGCGGGCACCAAAAAGGTGATGATGCCCAGAATCCACATCGGGATGGCGGTCCATCCGCCGCCTGCCATCACCGACGAACCAGTGATCCAGCAGATGATGAACACGTAGGTCGCGGTCAGGCCGAAGGTGCCCAGCACCTTGGGCAACACCTGCTCGGGAACGAGCTCGGTGGTCATCAAAGTATCGCGTTGCGACGGCGGGGCCGCCTCGAGTTCTTGGGTCATTTGCGCCTCTCCGAATGCCGTTGGGTCAGTTGACGATTTGTCCGTCTTTCATCCGGACTACACGGGTCGCTTCGTCGGCCACCGTGGGGTCATGGGTGCTCGCGACGACGGTGACGCCGAGCGTCGAGCACAGGTCGCGCAACATGCGCACCACCGTCTCCCCCGTGCGGTGGTCGAGGTTGGCCGTCGGCTCGTCGGCGAGGACGAGCGTCGGGCTGCTGATCAGCGATCGTGCGATCGCGGTGCGCTGTTGTTCTCCGCCCGACATCTTCGTCGGCTGGTGGTGAATCCGATGCCCGAGGCCGACCAGCTCGAGCAGCTCCAGGGCCCTCTTGCGCAACGACTTTCGGTCATAGGGCTCGAACATCAGCGGCAGCTCGACGTTCTCCACCGCCGAAAGGAACGGAATCAGGTTGTAACTCTGGAAGATGAACCCGATGGTGTCGTGTCGCAGCGCCGCGAACTGGCTCTCGGTCAGCAGCGACGTGTCGCGGCCCGTAAGCCTGACTGTCCCCTTGGTCGGCCGGTCGAGCCCACCGATGATGTTGAGCAGCGTCGACTTGCCGCTGCCGCTCGGCCCCATCAAGCAGACGAATTCGCCTGGCATCACCTTTAATTCGGCGGAGACCAGCGCACGGACCACCTCATCGCCGAGCTTGTGCAGTTTCCACACATCCGAGATGTCAATTACAGGGCCGGGGCCATCGGCTTGGATCGTGCTGTCTGCTGTTTCGTCGATGGCAGTCATCGCTAACCTCCTGCGGTCAGGGAACGGATCGGCGGCCGCGACGCAGCGTTCCAGGTGGGCACGATGCTGGTGGCCAGCGCCGCGACGATGCTGACGCCGATCGAGATCGCAGCGCCGAGCATCAGCCCCTCGACCGACACTCCCGTCGCGACCAAACCGACTGCGTCAAGCACGATCCCGGTCACTGCAGCCAGCAGCGCACCGACCAGCGCGCCAAGCACCGCCGCGATCACCGGCTCGACCAGCAACGCGGCCACCACCGGAGTGCGCGGCACGCCGTTGGCGCCGAGCACCCCGAGTTCGCGGGTGCGGTGCCCGACGGTGCGGGTCGTCGCCACCGCGACCTCGACCACGCCCACTAGCAGCACGGTCACCGCGATCAGCACGACGGCCCGGCCGATTTCCTCGGCGTGGCCCAGCGACGCCGACTGTGCGCGGATTCCGTCTGACATGCCGAACACGATCACGACAAGAAACGCGCCCGTGGCTGTCGTGATGACAAGCAGCACCATCTCTCGGATCCGCCGTCGCGCGGCCAGCCACCCGTAGGACAACCCCTTGCGCAGCATCAGCGGTCCCCCAGCAAGTCAACGGGTCGTTGTTGCAACAGCCGGTGCACAGGGATCAGGGCGCCGACGATCGCCATTGCGGGAAGGAAGGCCGCCACCATGCCCGACGCCTGCAGCCACGCGGTCGGTGTGGCGATGCCGGGAATCACCAGCGCCACAGCGGCTCCCGCGCCGAGCACGCCGAGCAGGTACGCGGTCAGGAAGACGATCCCTGACTCGACAAGGAAGAAGTAGAGCACTTCGTCGGCCAGCCCGATGCTGGACATGATGCCGAATTCGCGCCGTCGCTCCTGCACTGCTGCCAGGAACGACGACACTGCGATGACGAAACCGAGGCCGAGGCCGATGGTCGAGATCAGGCCGAGCGTCGAGCTGGTCACCTTGCCGGAGAAGAGCGCGGAGAACTTCTGCTCAAACGTCAGCGGACCGGAGCCGCCGACGGTGTCGTAGATCAGTCCGCCCTCGTTGGGGTCCGGCTTGACCGACGGGTCGGACGTCGAGTCGAGACCGACCGCATCGCCGAAGATGTGCCCAAGGTCGCGGCGCTTCTCGTCGCCGGGCGGCGCGACGATCGTCCACCACCCGTTGTCGCCAACGATCGACCGGGCAAGTGGCGTGCCCACGGTGATCGACTGGCCACTGGCTGCGACGTTCACGACAAGACTCTGTCCGCCGACCACCACGAGATCGCCGGGGTGCAGGCCGAGCCGCTTGGCCAGTTCCGATCCCAAAGTGGCTTGGCTGCTGGCGATTTCGTCGCCTCCACGTAACGACACTTTGCTGCCGTTGATGTCGGTGACTCCGGACAGAACCCGGGTCGCCGTCCATCCGGCGGGAATGGTGATGGTTGGCGCGGCGCCGTCGGCGACAAGGGCCGACGCGTTGCTGTCGTAGTGCACACCGGCGGTAGGCACCGCCCACAGCTGGGCGCCGCCCAGTACGTCGGTCACGGAATCGGCGCCGGTAATCGCGAAGCTCGCCGAGATCGTCCGAACGACGGTGACGCAGGTGATCGCCAGGGCAATGCCGAGCACCGAAAGCACAAACCGTTCGGGGCGACGGCGGATGTTGGCCAGCGCGAACCGGACGAGGCACACAAAAGTGTTCCCGGAGGCGGCAGCGATCGCCGGTGATCGAACCGTTGTGGGCGCATTACGGACCTGAGTGGTCTCCACAAAGAGGAATGGTCGGGCCGAAAAGTTTCACCAACGGCCGCGCGGAATGTCGGCGGCGTTAACTCGGGAGCCTTGCCGTTACGACGCTATTGCGCCAACGCAACGGATTTCGTTGTCGAACTACGCGCGGCGGCCGATACCGGCCATCCACTCGACAAGCGAGCCACCGCCCGCTCCTCGCCGTAACCCTGGTCGTAGACGTAGTCGCGAGTCATGACTGAATACGCGCCCAGGGGCGCGCCTCTTCGAGTTCGTAAGCCAGCTCCAGCAGTCGGCCCTCCTGGCCGCACACCGCCGACAACATCATGCCGACCGGCAGCCCACTCGACGATTCCCCCAGCGGCAACGAGATTGCCGGGTCACCCGTGGCGTTCTGCAGTGGCGTGAATGCCGCCCACTCAACGAGCCGATCGATGATCTGGTCGTAGTCGGCGGTCGGGTCAAGGTAACCGATGCGCGGCGTGACCTCGGCCAGTGTCGGCATCAGCAGAGCGTCGTAGGTGCTCGACAATCGTGCCGTGACCCGCCGCGACGCCGATAGCCTGCGAATGGCCACGGGAATCCGGTGCAGGTTGCGTGCGGCTCTACGGTCGAGGCCCAGGGTCAGGTTGTCCAGCTGGGTGCGGTCGAAACTCGGCCCGAACATGCGGCGCCCGCCGCGCACGATCGCGAACGCCAGAAACGACCAGTATGCGAGGAAGTCGTCCTTGAAGCGGGCGGGCACCGGGTTGTCGATCTCGGTGACTTTGTGACCGAGTTCCTCCAACAACGCGGCCGACTTCAACGTCAGCTCGCGCATCTCCGGACTGGCGTCGCGCAGAATCGATTTGGTGCACATCGCTATGCGTAGGCGCTGGGCGCCGGGATGGGTGATGTCACCGATCGCAGTCAACTTGGAGTTGCGGTACACCCGCTCGGATTCGCGGAAGAACGCCGCGGTGTCGCGCACCGAGCGCGTCACCACTCCGTTCGCGACGAGGTGAAGTGGCATCCGGGCGGTCTCTTTGTCCAGCGGCAGTCGCCCGCGCGACGGCTTCAGACCGACGAGCCCGTTGCACGCCGCGGGAATGCGGATCGACCCGCCGCCATCGTTGGCGTGCGCGATCGGCACCACACCGGCCGCGACGAATGCGCCCGCCCCAGAGGACGACGCACCAGCGGTATGGTCGGGATTCCATGGGTTTCGAACCGGCCCGATTCGCGGGTGTTCGGCCGACCCACTGAAGCCGAACTCGGACATCTGCGTCTTGCCGAGCGGTATCAGCCCCGTCGCGAGGAACATGCGCGCGAACTCGCCGTTGGACGGCATCGGCCGCGGATCCCACGCGTCGGCGCCTTGCATCGTCGGCATGCCCTCGACGGCCACGTTGTCCTTGATGAAGGACGGCACGCCGTCGAAGTAGCCGCCATACGCACGTCGGGCGCCCGCCCTGACCCGTGCGCGGTCGAACGCCTCGAACGCGAGACCGTTCAGCGACGGGTTGACCGCCTCGGTGCGGGCGATCGCTGCCTCGACGAGCTCCTGCGGCGAAACCTCGCCGGCACGGAGCTTCTCGACGAGGCCGACAGCGTCGAGTTCGCCAAGGGCGTCATCGCCGAAGGCGTGGATGCAAGTCATGGACCGACGGTACCAAGTCGTACCGATCGGGTGGTGAGCCAACGCGAAAGGCCTCCAGTAGCTGGAGGCCTTTGCGTGTGGTTGAGCGTGTTAGGCCTGGCCGACTTCGAAGCGGACGAACCGGGTGACCGTCACGCCTGCCGCGTCGAGCAGCGCCTTGACGGTCTTCTTGTTGTCGGACACCGCCGGCTGATCGAGCAGCACCACGTCCTTGTAGAAGCCGGTCACGCGGCCCTCGACGATCTTAGAGAGCGCCTGTTCGGGCTTGCCCTCGTTGCGGGCGGTCTCCTCGGCGATGCGCCGCTCGTTGGCGACGATGTCCTCCGGCACATCCTCACGCGTCAGGTACTTCGCCTTCAGCGCAGCGATCTGCAGGGCGACCGCGTGGGCCGCGTCCCTGTCGGAGCCGGTGTACTCAACCAGAACGCCTACCGCGGGCGGCAGGTCCGCAGCCCGCTTGTGCAGGTAGGTCTCGACGGTGCCGCCGAAATAGGCGGCGCGACGCAGCTCGAGCTTCTCACCGATCTTGGCGGACAGGTCTGCGATCGTCTGCTCGACGGTCGTGTCACCCACCTTGGCGGCCTTGAGGGCGTCGACGTCGGTCGCCTTCGCGGCGGCAGCCGCCGCAACGATTTGATCGGCGAGCGACTGGAACTCGGCGTTCTTCGCGACGAAGTCGGTCTCGGAATTCAGCTCAATCAGCGCGCCGTCCTTGGCGGCGACCAGACCCTCGGCGGTGGCCCGCTCTGCACGCTTGCCGACATCCTTGGCGCCCTTGATGCGCAGCAGCTCGACGGCCTTGTCGAAGTCGCCGTCGGACTCAACGAGCGCGTTCTTGCTGTCGAGCATGCCGGCGCCGGTCAGCTCCCGAAGTCGCTTGACGTCGGCAGCGGTGTAGTTCGCCATTTCAGCCTTTCCCTATGGGTTCGTTGGGGGCTTCGGTTCGGTTTGAATGTCGGCCTCGGGAGTACCTGGCTCAGCGGTGGCGGTGGCGGTCGCGGTGGCGCCAGCCAGCAGCTCCTGCTCCCATTCGGCGAGCGGCTCGGCACCCTCGGTCTCGGGCTTGTCACCGTTGCCGCCGACGCCGGCGCGGGCCTGCAGGCCCTCGGCGACCGCGGAGGCGATCACCTTGGTGAGCAGCGCGGCCGACCGGATCGCGTCATCGTTGCCCGGAATCGGGTAGTCGACGAGATCAGGGTCGCAATTGGTGTCGAGGATCGCGATGACCGGGATCCCCAGCTTGCGGGCCTCGCCAACGGCGATGTGCTCCTTGTTGGTGTCGACGACCCAGACGGCCGACGGCACCTTCTGCATGTCGCGGATGCCGCCGAGGCTGCGCTCGAGCTTGTTCTTCTCGCGCGTCAGCATGAGGATTTCCTTCTTGGTGCGACCCTCGAAGCCACCGGTCTGCTCCATCGCCTCGAGCTCCTTGAGGCGCTGCAGCCGCTTGTGCACGGTGGAGAAGTTGGTGAGCATGCCGCCGAGCCAGCGCTGGTTCACGTAGGGCATGCCGACACGCGTCGCCTCTTCGGCGATGGACTCCTGGGCCTGCTTCTTGGTGCCGACGAACATCACGGAGCCACCGTGGGCGACGGTCTCCTTGACGAACTCGTACGCCTTGTCGATGTAGGTCAGCGTCTGCTGCAGGTCGATGATGTAGATGCCGTTGCGGTCGGTGAAGATGAACCGCTTCATCTTGGG
>JAJKIB010000119.1 GCA_021154745.1 Mycobacterium sp. | reverse complement strand
TCTTCCACAATCGCGCCCAACTCGTCGAGCGCTTCAAAGACTCGGTACACGGCAACACCCTCCAGGCGTAGTTGACAGTTACCAGTGTGCCTGGTGTTACCTCTGTGACTCAGTTTCCAGGGCGGTGTGTCGTCCTTTGCCCTTTTGCTGTGCCCTCGTCTTGCCCAGGCCGCAACTCCCGTCTGAATTGCTTCGCAGACATTATGTCAACACAGCCGGTCGGTGGCTCACCGACGGTGACCGGCAAATACAAAATCGCCCGCACATGCGATGTGACGGGCGATTTTGCATCAGCTCAGCACACTTACTGCGGCTACGACGTTGCTTGTTTGAGGAGGTCGCGGGCCCGGTCGAGCATCGACGCGAACGGCCCGGCAGCAAAATTCATCTTGGCCGACTCGACACCCGGGTGCGGACGGGTTGGCGCGATCGCCTCTGCGGCCTGAACCGCCTTCGCCATCCGCTCGCGATCGCCGGAGTCAAGCTTGCGCTGCAGCTTGTTGAACTCCTCGTTCTCCTCGTGCTCGGCATGGTCGATCACCGCATCTCGGAACTTGGTCAGTTCGGCGATGAACTCCTTCGAGGCGATGTCCATGCTCTCCAACTGGGACAGCTTTTCCTTGGCCGTGTGTTCCTCCTTCAGCCGGGACTCCACCACCTCGTCGCCGTCGGCGAGCTCGCGGCGTGCCCGCGGATGCACCACCATCTCCTCGGCGGTCTCATGCACCGCCAACAGCTGACGCAGCTCGATGAAGGCTTTTTCGCGGGCCTTCGGGTTCGAGGCGGACAACACCTCTTCGAACATGTCCTTGATCAGGTTGTGCTGGTCTTTGAGGAACTTCACGACATCATCGGTCGACTGGACAAAGGTCTCAACCACGGCGATACACCTCCGCTTACTCGTGGAATTGGATAGGGCGCTAAGGGGCTGTGCGCCACCCAACGCCTACCCGCGGAGGTCGGAAATTAACCCTTCAGCTTGTCCCGCAGGCGCACGTTGACGGCCTTGGGCAGCAGCTCGGAAACATCACCACCGAGCGTCGCGACCTCCTTGGCCAACGACGACGACACGAACGAATACCGCGGGGTGGTTGCGACGAAAAACGTGTCGACGCCCGCGATGTGCTTGTTCATCTGCGCCATCTGCAGCTCGTATTCGAAGTCGGTGCCGGTGCGCAGACCCTTGACGATCGCGGTCAGTCCGCGGGCCTTTACAAAATCGACGACCAGCCCTTCGCCGGATTCGACGCGCAGGTTCGGCAGATGGGTCGTCGACTCTTCAATCATCGCGATGCGCTCATCGACGCTGAACATGCCCTGCTTGTTCGGATTGACCAGCACCGCGACGACGACTTCGTCGAATTGGGCGGCAGCGCGCTCCAAGATGTCGACATGGCCGAGGGTCACCGGGTCGAAGGATCCCGGGCATACCGCGCCGCTCATGGGTGACGACGCTAGCAGGGCCGTTACTTCGAATGCTCCCCGCTCATCAGCATTCCCACACTGACCCAGCCCCAGTAGACCCGGTGGTGTGCGATCAGCCCGTCACGAATCTCCATCACCTCGACGATGTCCATCTGATCACCGTCCGGCGACCGGCGTGGGTACTCCCAGGTGATCCGGGAGCCGTCGGTCAGGAATCCGGCGCGGTAGCGCCGCCGCTTGGCGGGCTGGTGGGCGAACACCTTGGACACGAAGCGCCGCAAGTCTTCTCGGCCACGCACCACACCCTCCTTGGTGCCGAGCAGGTGGCAGATCAACGGACTCTCCAACGTAGCGTCCGGCCGATAGAGCGCGATTGCGGCGTCGACGTCCCTGGCGCCAAGGGCGTCGTCCCATGCGGTGAAGATGTGCTCGATCTGTTCGGTCGTCGGTTCAGTCATAGCGCCGACGGTAGGTCAGCAATGTTTTGGCCCAGACCTAAGTGTCGTTGTGCGATGGTGGCGTAATGACGGATCCGCGTGACAGTGGACGAGTTCTCGACCGGGATCTCGCACCCGTGGCGTCGTTGATCGGCGACCCGACGCGGATCGCGATCCTGGCCGCTCTGGCGGAGGGACATGCGTTGCCCGCCGGCGAGCTCGCCCACCGCGCGGGAGTGCAGCCTGCCACTGCGACCGCACATCTGCGCCAGTTGGTCGAGGGCGGCCTGGTGTCGGTGCGTGTACAGGGCAGACACCGCTACCACGAACTCGCCGGACCGCGGGTGGCGGCCATCGTCGAAGCCCTTGCGCAGCTCGCGCCGCCCACACCCGTGCGTTCACTACGCACCGATCGTGCGGCCAGGAATCTTTCCGAGGCCCGGACGTGCTACGACCATCTCGCAGGCAGGCGAGGCGTCGAATTGCGCGACCGCCTGCTCGCCATCGACGCTGTGCGGATGGTCGACGACCGCGATCACCGGCTCACCGAGCGTGGACGCCTGCTGCTGGACAAGCTGGGAATTGATGCGGGAGAACTGAATACGACGCGGCGGGTGTTCGCTCGGACCTGCGTGGACTGGACGCAGCGTCGGCCGCATCTGGCCGGCGCGCTTCCCGCTCTGCTTACCCGTTGCTTCCTCGATCTGGGGTGGGTCGCGCGGGCATCGGGGCGAAGCCTGCGCGTGGCGCACGACTACGACCAACGCCTCGGCGCCTGGCTGTCTGAATCAGGCTGACTGCCGTCTCGCCAGCTCGATACGGGTGTCGCCGTATCGGCGAGACGGCCACGGCTCCCACCCGTCCGGCCAGGCCAGCTCCGGCCCGGCCGTGCCGCGTTCCACGACGACGACCGTCCCCGCTGTCGCCCAGCCTCCGGTGACCAAGGCGACGAGCAGCTCCTCGATCTCGGCGGCCGGGACCTCATAGGGCGGGTCGGCAAAGACCAGATCCACCGGCCGGTCCGCACCGCCGGTCAGCACGGCCACGACGGGCCCGCGCCGCACGGCCGCCGTTACCCCCAACGATGCGATGTTCTTGGCGATGACGGCGGCGGCGCGGTGGTTGGATTCGACGAACACCGCCGATGCGGCGCCCCGCGACAGCGCCTCGAGGCCAAGAGCACCCGAGCCCGCATACAGGTCGAGTACCGACGTATCCCGGAAGTCGATGCGCGATGCGAGCACGTTGAACAGCGATTCGCGGACCCGGTCGGTCGTCGGCCGAGTTCCCGTGCGCGGCACCATGACTCGTCGTCCGCCCAGGGTGCCGGCGACGATGCGGGTCAGCTGACCACCACCAGCAGATCGCCGCCCTCGACCTGCGCGGTGGCCGAGACTGCGACGCGGTCGACCTCGCCGGCTTTGGGTGCGGTGATCGCGGCCTCCATCTTCATCGCCTCGATGGTGGCGATGGTCTGTCCGGCGACGACGCGGTCGCCTCCGTTGACGTTGACGGTGACCACGCCGGCGAACGGCGCGGCGATGTGGTCGGGATTGGACCGGTCGGCCTTCTCGGCGGTCGGGATGTCGCTGGCGATGCTGCGGTCACGCACCACGACCGGTCGCAGCTGGCCGTTGAGGATGCACATCACCGTGCGCATGCCACGCTCGTCGGGTTCGGACACCGCCTCGAGCCCGATCAGCAGCTCGACGCCGCGCTCCAGCTTGATCCGGTGTTCTTCGCCATGCCGCAGGCCGTAGAAGAACTGGTTGGCCGAAAGGGTGGAGGTGTCGCCATAGAGTTCGCGGTGAGCCTCGAATTCCTTTGTCGGACCACCGAACAGCAGCCGGTTCAGTGCGGCCTGCCGCTTCGGGCCTGCTCCTGCCAACAACGTCTCGTCCTCGGCAGATAGTTTCTGCTGTGGTTTGGCCGGTGGGCGCCCGGCGAGCGCCTTGGTGCGCAACGGTTCTGGCCAGCCGCCCGGCGGGTCGCCGAGCTCACCACGCAAGAAGCCGATCACTGAGTCGGGAATATCGAATTTCTCGGGCTCCGAGGCGAATTCGTCGGCACTGACACCGGCACCGACCAAGGCCAGTGCTAGATCGCCGACCACCTTGCTCGACGGCGTGACCTTCACCAGTCGACCCAGCACCCGATCCGCGGCCGCGTAGCTCGCCTCGATCTCCTCGAACCGATCACCCAGTCCGAGCGCGATCGCCTGCTGGCGCAGGTTGGATAGCTGACCACCGGGGATCTCGTGGTGATACACCCGCCCCGTTGGGAAAGTAGGACCGGATGCTGCAACATCGAAGGGCGCGTACACCTTTCGCAGCGCCTCCCAGTACGGCTCCAGATCACACACCGCCGACAGCGACAGCCCAGTGTCGTACTCGGTGTGCGCGGCAGCGGCCACGATCGAGCTCAGCGCGGGCTGGCTGGTGGTACCCGCCAGCGGCGCAGAGGCGCCGTCGACGGCATTCGCGCCGGCCTGCCAGGCCGCCAGATAAGTGGCCAACTGGCCGCCGGGGGTGTCGTGAGTGTGCACGTGAACCGGCAGATCGAACCGGCTACGCAGCGCGCCAATCAACTGAGAAGCGGCCTGCGGGCGCAGCAGTCCCGCCATGTCCTTGATCGCCAGCACATGCGCGCCTGCGTCCACGATCTGCTCGGCCAGCTTGAGGTAGTAATCCAGCGTGTACAGGTTTTCGTTCGGATCGGCCAAATCGCCGGTGTAGCTCATCGCGACTTCGGCCACCGCCGTACCGGTTTCGCGCACCGCGTCGATCGCAGGCCGCATCGAGTCGACATTGTTGAGCGCGTCGAAAATGCGGTAGATGTCGATGCCGGTGGCCGTCGCCTCCTGCACGAACGCGTGCGTGACGGATTCGGGATACGGCGTGTAGCCGACGGTGTTACGGCCCCGCAGCAGCATCTGCAGGCAGATGTTGGGTACCGCCTCGCGCAGGGCGGCCAGCCGCTCCCACGGATCTTCCTTCAAGAATCGAAGCGCGACATCATAAGTCGCCCCGCCCCAGCACTCGATGGACAGCAGCTGGGGCGTCATCCGCGCGATGTAGGGCGCGACCATCAGCAGGCCGGTGGTGCGAACGCGGGTGGCCAGCAGCGACTGATGCGCATCGCGGAATGTCGTATCGGTGACGCTGACGGCCTTGGATTCGCGCAGCCAACGAGCGAATCCCTCCGGCCCCACCTCGGCCAGCAGGTGCTTGCTGCCCCGCGGCGGCATCGCGCCGAGGTCCAGCTGGGGCAGCTTGTCCTGCGGGTAAACCGTCGACGGACGGGTTCCGTGCTGCTGGTTGACGGTGACATCGGCGAGGTAGTTGAGGATCTTCGTGCCGCGGTCGGCCGGGGTCCTTGCGGTCAGCAGGTACGGACGCTCGTCGATGAACGATGTGGTGACGCGTCCGGCGCGGAAATCCGGGTCGTTGACCACGGCCATCAAGAACGGGATGTTCGTCGACACGCCGCGGATCCGGAACTCGGCGAGCGCGCGACGGGCCCGGGCGATCGCCGCGGAAAAGTCGCGCCCGCGGCACGTCAGCTTGACCAGCATCGAGTCGAAGTGGGCGCTGATTTCGGCGCCAAGATGCGAGCCGCCGTCCAGCCGGATGCCCGCACCTCCAGGCGACCGGTAGCCGGTGATGCGGCCGGTGTCGGGACGGAAGCCGTTGGCCGGGTCCTCGGTGGTGATCCGGCACTGCATCGCAGCACCATGCACCTGCAGCGAATCCTGGCTCAGTCCAAGATCTTCCAGCGTCTCGCCGTCGGCGATGCGCATCTGGCTGGCGACCAGGTCGACGTCGGTGATCTCCTCGGTCACGGTGTGCTCGACCTGGATGCGCGGGTTCATCTCGATGAACACGTAGTTGCCGCGCTCGTCGAGGAGGAACTCGACGGTGCCCGCGTAGGAGTAGTCGATCTGCCGGGCGAACGCGACCGCGTCGGCGCAGATCCTGCCCCGCAATTCCTCGGGCAGGTTCGGCGCGGGGGCCAGTTCGATGACTTTCTGGTGCCGACGTTGCACGCTGCAGTCGCGTTCGAACAGGTGCATCACGTTGCCGTGGGTGTCGGCCAGGATCTGCACCTCGATGTGGCGGGGGTTGAGCACCGCCTGCTCGAGATACAGCGTCGGGTCACCGAACGCGGACTCCGCCTCGCGGGACGCGGCCTCAATCGCCTCGGGCAGCGTGGCGGCATCAGTGACCCGCCGCATCCCGCGCCCGCCGCCGCCCGACACCGCCTTGACGAATAACGGAAACTCCATCGTCGCGGCGGCCGCCATCAGTTCATCGGCCGACGACGACGGCGCCGACGAGTTCAGAACCGGCAACCCGGCGGCGCGGGCCGCGGCGATCGCACGCGACTTGTTGCCGGCCAGCTCGAGGATTTCCGCCCCGGGACCGACAAAGGTGATGCCCGCGGCGGCACAGGCCGCGGCCAGGTCAGGATTTTCCGACAGAAAGCCGTAGCCGGGATAGATCGCGTCGGCGCCGGCTTGATGGGCGACGCGGATGATCTCGTCGACCGACAGATACGCCCGGACGGGGTGGCCCGTGTCGCCAATCTGATACGACTCGTCGGCCTTGAGCCGGTGCAGGGAGTTGCGATCCTCGTACGGATAGACCGCGACCGTAGCGATGCCCATCTCGTAGGCCGCCCGGAACGCGCGGATCGCGATCTCCCCGCGGTTCGCGACCAGGACCTTAGATATCACGAGCAATCACGCCCTGACCCTATCCGCCGATGACGCAGTGGTTCTAAATGAGAGTGGACCAGTAGTTCCAGAAGCGCACGAGGATCATCAGAATCAGTGCTGTGAACCACAGTGCCACCAGCGACCACCGCCACGTGTAGAGCACCCGCGCCACCGCATTCGACTGCAACGGCCGCAACGCGATGGCGGCGACCACCACAAACAGCGGAATGGTGACCGCCCACACCGCCATGCAGTACGGGCAGAGCGCTCCGATGCGGTACAGGCTTTGGAAGATCAGCCAGTGGATGAAGACCACACCGAGCGCCGTTCCGGTGGCCAGGCCCGCCCAGTACCACCGCGGCAGCCTGACCTTGGCGAGCGCGAGCACACCCGTCACCACCACAACGCTGAACGAGACGATGCCGATCAGCGGGTTGGGAAAGCCGAACGCCGACGCCTGCGGGGTCACCATCACCGAACCGCACGACAGCACCGGGTTGATGCTGCATGACGGCACGTAGTCCGGGTTGATCAGAATCTCGATCTTTTCGATCGTCAGCGTGAGCGCCGCGGCGAGCCCGACGACGCCGGCGATGAGGATCCAAACCGCGCTGGCCGTCCGGACAAATAGCCCGTTCGACGCATCCGCCGCCGGTTCGCTCGGCTGGACGTCGCTGGGCGCGGCGACGGTCATGGCGCGGGTGCCGGCGCCGGGATGCCCGGTGGTGTCTTTGCGGGGGGTGCGGCGCCGTCGAGCCCCGGAACGTTGCCGACGATCTCCTTGACCTTGGCGACAAGGGCGTCGGGCGTGCTGGTTTCGTAGTCCTGTCCGTTGATGCGGATGGTCGGGGTCGCCTGAATGCCGGTGGCGGCCGCGAGTCCCTGCGCCATCTCGGTGTAGCGGCCCTTGTCGATGCAGTCCGGTACGCCGCCGGCGGCGCCCGCCACGCGCGCCATTTCCACCAGCCGCGCATTGTCGGGGTAGACGGCCGAGCCCTCCGCGGGCTGCTCCGCGAAGAGCCGGGCGTGGAGACGCCGGAACGCGTCATTGGATTCGTCGGCCACGCAGTACGCGGCGTTTGCGGCCCGCGACGAATAGCCGTTGCCCTGACTGTCCAGGATGGCAACCATGTAGTAGTCGGCGGCGACGGCACCGGTGTCGATGAGCTTGTTCACCGTCGGCCCGAACTGCTGCTCGAACTGGCCGCAGTGCGGGCACAGGAAGTCTTCGTAGAGCGACAGCACGACCTTCGGGTCGGAGCTGCCGTCCTTCTTGATGACGTTGCTCGACGCGACCCGGACCGATTTGGCCTCCCCGGAGGCGGGTTTCTTGTCGCCCGACATCACGATGTAACCCACCAGCACGACGGCGAAGATCACCACTAACGAGGTCAGCCCGATCTGGATCGCCAGGTTGCGCTTGCGGTCTGCTGCCTTCAGGTCGTAGCTGGCTTGCTTCTTGGGTTTGGTCGCCACGGGTCAAGAGTACCGGCGGCCCACCGGCGGGTTCTCACGCGCGGGCGAGATGGGCGCGCAGCGCAGAGATCGTTTCGGCCATGGCGGTCGTGCTGCCGCCTCCCAGAGGGAAGAAGTTCGCGAACCCGTGCACGAGCGACCCGAACTCGCGGAAGTCGACGGTCCCACCGGCCTCTCGTATCGCCTCCGCGTACTGCCTGCCCTCGTCGCGCAGCGGGTCGAAACCCGCGGTCAGCAGCAGTGTCGGCGGCAGCCCTGAGAAGTCGTCGGACAGCAGCGGCGACACCCGCGGGTCGGACGCGTCGACCTGCGCGCCGTCGAGGAACTCCTGCCGGCAGAACGTGATGTCCCGCTTGGTGAGGAAGAACCCGTCGTCGAACAACGTCTGCGACCGGGTCTCGTCCCGGTAGTTGGTTACGGGATAGAACAGCAGCTGCAACGCGGGCAGCCGTGCGCCTTCGTCGCGCGCCCGCATCGATACCAGCGCTGCGAGGTTGCCTCCCGCGCTGTCGCCGCCGACGGCCACCCGGCCGGCGTCGGCGCCCAGCTCATTGGCATGCTCGAGTGCCCACTGAAACGCGACATAGGCGTCGTCGGCTCCGGCGGGCGCCTTGTGCTCGGGGGCGAGCCGGTAGGCCACAGACAACACATGCAGTCCGCCCCCACGGCAGATCTGGCGGCACAGGTCGTCGTGCGTGTCGAGGTCGCCGATGACCTGACCGCCGCCGTGATAGAAGACCAACAGCGGTTC